>DATMJM010000492.1:0-5225 GCA_035553935.1 Solirubrobacteraceae bacterium | reverse complement strand
CGACCTCGGCGGTCGTGAACGCCGGCGGCGTCGCGCGCCGCAGCCCCGGCAGGTAGTAGCGCAGCGCGACGAACGAGCCGGGGGACGAGACGATCATCCGCGGCTCGGCGATCGGTCCGAGCGCCCGCACCGCGGCGCGCCTGTCCTCGCGTTGCAGCCGCTCGCTGTCGGCGTTGCTGGGAACGGCGACGATTCCGGGGAGGCAGGCCGCGGCGAGCGCGCTCGCCGGCGGCCACAGGGCCGCCCGCGCGAGCGCGGCCAAGCCGGCGGCGGCGAGCGCGCACGCGAGCGGGAGCACGAACAGGACGTTGCGGGTGATGAGGTGGTCCTCGCCCGCGAGCGCGGCGAGCACCGGCAGCGCGAGCGCGGCGCCGCTGAGCGCCGCGAGGCGGGCGCAGTCATCGCGCTCCGGCCGCCGTGCGGCGCCACCGCGCAGCAGCGCCGCGACGCCGGCCAGCCCGGCGAGCATGGCCACGCCCGTCGCGGCGGCGAGCAGCGGCTCGAGCGGCGCGTCGTAGCCGACGAGGAACTGCTTGGGCACCTGCGCCACGCGCGTGAGCAGGTCGCTGCCGGTGATGAAGGCGGCGGTGTCGTTCTCGCGCTGGCCGAGCGCCAGCGGTGCCAGGGCGGCGGCGGCGAGGACCGGGAGCGCCAGCAGCGCCGCCCGCTCGCGCCACGACGGCGCGCGCAGCAGCAGCCAGAGCGCCTGCGGCGCGACGAGGAACGCCGCGTAGTAGTGCGTCGCCAGCCCCAGCGCACCGACCGCGCCCCAGGCGAGCAGCCGTCCGGCCGCCTGCGGCCGCTCGAGCGCGCGCAGCCACAGCAGCGCCGACAGCGTCGTCAGCAGGGCCAGCAGGGCGTAGGCGCGCGCCTCCTGGCTGAACCAGACGAGCATCGGGTTGACGGCCGCGAGCGCAGCCGCCGCGAGCGCAGCGCGGTCGCCGCCGACGCGCCGGCCGAGCGCCCAGACGACCGCGATCGTCGCCGTTCCCAGCAACGCCGACAGCGAGCGCATCCCCACCTCGCCGGTGCCGAGGACCTGCGTCCACAGCCAGGCGAGGACGTAGTACAGCGGCGGCGTGGACTCGCTGTCGGGGATCGCCTGCAGCATCGCGCCGAGGTCCATCCGCAGCAGGCGCGCGGTCACGGCCTCGTCGAGCCACAGGCTCTGCGTGTCGAGCGTCGCGAAGCGCAGCGCGGCGCCGGCGAGGAGCAGCAGCCCGAGGGCCGGCGTCACAGCGGGATGTTGCCGTGCTTGCGCTTGGGGCGCTCGACGCGCTTGGTCTGCAGGGCCGCGAGCGCGGCGATGAGCTTGGGCCGCGTCTCGTGCGGGATGATCACGTCATCGACGTAGCCGCGCTCGCCGGCGGAGTACGGGTTGGCGAAGCGCGCGCGGTAGTCGTCCATGAGCTTCTCGCGGCGCGCCTCCGGCGTCGGCGAGCCGGCGATGTCGCGCCGGTAGATGATGTTCACGGCGCCCTCCGGACCCATCACGGCGACCTCGGCCGTCGGCCAGGCGATGTTGAGGTCGGCGCCGATGTGCTTGGACGCCATCACGACGTAGGCGCCGCCGTAGGCCTTGCGCGTTATCACCGTGATCTTCGGCACGGTCGCCTCGGCGAAGGCGTACAGCAGCTTGGCGCCGTGGCGGATGATCCCGTCCCACTCCTGCGTCGTCCCCGGCAGGAAGCCGGGCACGTCGCAGAAGGCGACGAGCGGGACGTTGAAGGCGTCGCACGTGCGCACGAAGCGGGCGGCCTTGACGCTTGCGTCGATGTCGAGCACGCCGGCCATGACCGCCGGCTGGTTTCCGACGATCCCGATGGCGTTCCCGTCGAGGCGCGCGAAGCCGCAGACGATGTTCCTGGCGTGGTTCTCGTGGACCTCGTAGAACTCGCCGTCGTCGACGATCATCCGCACCGCGAGGCGCATGTCGTAGGGCTTGTTGGGGTTTGCCGGGACGACCTCGTCGAGCTCGGGCTCCATGCGCATCGGGTCGTCGGTCGGCAGCACGCACGGCGTCGTCTCGAGGTTGTTGGACGGCAGGAAGCTCAGCAGGTAGCGGACGTCCTGCAGGCACGCCTCCTCGTCCTCGCAGGCGAAGTGCGCGACGCCCGACTTCTCGCTGTGCGCGTCGGCGCCGCCGAGCTCCTCGAACTCGACGTCCTCGCCGGTCACGGTGCGGATGACGTCGGGGCCGGTGATGAACATGTGCGAGGTGCCCTTGACCATGTAGACGAAGTCCGTGATCGCCGGCGAGTACACGGCGCCGCCGGCGCAGGGGCCCATGATCAGGCTGATCTGCGGGATGACGCCCGAGCAGTTGACGTTGCGCATGAACACCTCGCCGTAGGCGCCGAGCGAGACGACGCCCTCCTGGATCCGCGCGCCGCCCGAGTCGTTGATGCCGATGACCGGACAGCCGATCTTCGCGGCGAGGTCCATGACCTTGCAGATCTTCTCGGACATGACCTCGCCGAGCGACCCGCCGAAGACCGCGAAGTTCTGCGAGAACACGCACACGCGGCGCCCGTCGATGGTGCCGTGGCCGGTGACGACGGCATCGCCCCACGGCCGCTTCTTCTGCATGTCGAAGTCGTGCGTGCGGTGGCGCGCGAACGTGTCGAGCTCCTGGAAGGACCCGGGGTCGAGCAGCTTGTGGACGCGCTCGCGCGCGCTGAGGCGGCCGCGGTCGTGCTGCTTTTGCTCCGACTCGCGCTCGATGCGACCGGTCGACTCGCGCAGCTCCTGCAGCTGCGCGAGCTTCATCTCGTACGTCGCCGGGGCCTTCTGGCGCTTGGACATCGGCGGGAAGCCTAATGGCGCGGCGCTCGCCTCGCCCCGGGGCTGCCCGAGACGAGGCTCTGGCCGTGGACGCGCTCTCAGTCGCGCGAGAAGGGACGGCGGTGGTGGGCGCCGAGGTCGTCGAGGATCTCGGCGAGGATCTCGCCTGTGTCCTCCGGGGCCGGCGCCGGCGCCATGAAGACCTCGGGGGTTTTGTGACGGCGGTGCAGCAGGCGCACGAGGAGGCTCGGCCGGGGCTCCTGCGCGGCGGGCTGCCGGCCGGCCTGCGCCGCATCAGGCGGAGCGTCGGCCGGCGTCGCGGTCAGCGTCACCTTCGTGCCCCATCCGCTCGGCTCGAGCTCCACCGTGCCGCTTGCGCGATCGCCCTCCCAGGCGACGGTGGTCTCGGGCTTGAGACGGGTGATGCGGATCTCGCCGAACTGCGCCAGGCGCCGCGCCAGGGCGTCCTCGCTGCTGACCTCTGCCCAGAGCTCGGGCGGCGACTTGACGAGACGGCGGTGCGCCGTGGAGTTCTCCATGCCCCGGGGTTCGGCTGCCCGCCGCCGACTCCTTCCGATGCGATCAGGCGCCCGGCTTGGCGACCATCAGGAAGATCGCGACGACGACGAGCAGCAGGGCCAGGCCGCCGAAGGCGTCCGCGCGCCGGCGCGCGTCCTCGTACTCGGCGCTCACGGCGCCGACGTCGCGCTCGGCGAGCTCGGCGAGGCGGCGGTCGGCCGGCGTCAGGACAGCTCCCGTCAGCGCGAACAGGACGAACAGGATCGCGAACGTCGCGCTGATCCACGGATCGCCGAGGCTCCAGCGGTCGAGCGCGAGGTAGAGGCCTGCGAGCAGCACGACGACCATCGCCGGCGTGATGACCTTCGTCGCGAGCTCGACGTGCAGGCGGTGCAGGGCGGCGAGGTTGCCGGGCATCGTCGCGCGCGCGAAGGCATCGATCACCGGATAGGCGAACACGACGCCGAACGCGACGACGACCGCGAGGATGTGGACCGTCAGGACCAAGTCGTAGAAGGTGATGGCGCCGACGATCACGCCGCAAAGCCTCCCATGCGCGGCGGCGGCTCTGCGTCACGTTGTCGCGCGCGGTTTGGCACGCGTGCGTGTTGGCTCGTCACGCGCGGAAGCGCACGATGAAGGGGTGTGGGGATCTACGAACGCTCTGGCGCCGAAAGTCCCCACACCTCCCGAGATCCAGGTGGCGCGGCTGGCCGCCGAGCAGAACACGATCGTCACCGCACGCCAGCTGTACGCCTGCGGATTGAGCAGCGGCGCGGTCACCCTGCGCACGCGCCGGGGGACGCTGCATCGCGTGTACCGCGGCGTGTACTCCGTCGTCGGCGAGGACTCGCTGACGATGAAGGCAAGGCTCACGGCGGCCGTGCTGGCCTGCGGCGACCGCGCGGTGCTGAGCCACCGCTCGGCCGGGGCGTGGTGGGAGCTCATCGCGTACGGCGAGCGCCACCCGGAGGTCACCGTGCCGGGCGATGGCGGCCGCGCGATCGACGGCATCCGCGTCCGCCGGACACGCGGCCTGGACCCGCGCGACGTCTGGCGGCGCGAGCACATCCGCGTGACCTCGCCGGCTAGGACGGCGCTCGACATCGCCCACGACGTGCCGCCGGACGCGCTCAGGCGGCTGCTGCGCCAAGCGCAGGCAGAAGGCCGGCTCACCGTCAACCAGCTGCGTGACGTACTCAGCCGCGCCAACGGCCACCACGGCGCGCGGGCCCTGCGCGCGGTGATCGCGGACGGACCCACTCCGACGAGGAGCGTCGCAGAGGATGTGATGCTCGACCTCCTCGACGAAGCCGCGCTGCCCAGGCCCGAGCTCAATCCGCGGCTCGCCCTCGGCGCCACGACCGTCATGCCCGACCTCCTCTGGCGAGAGCAGATGCTCGTCGTCGAGGTCGACGGCGCACGGTTTCACTCCAGCGCGCAGGCCAGGCGCGAAGACGCCCGGCGGCAGGCGCTGCTCGAAGCCCGCGGCCACCGCGTCATCCGCGTGACGTATGACCAGCTCGTGCACGACCCCGAGCAGACGATCGCCCGCATCAGGCTCGCGCTCTACGCGCGCGGCCGGTAGGCCCCGAAGACGTCCTTCATCGCCCCGCAGACCTCGCCCATCGTGCAGCGGTCCTTCAGCGCCCGGCGGATCGGGTGCATGAGGTTGTCCTTGCCGCGGCACGCGTCGCGCAGCTCCTCGAGGCGCATCGCGACGAGGTCGTGGTCGCGGTCGCGCTTGAACGCGGCCAGCCGGTCGAGCTGCGCCTTCTCGGTCGCCGGGTCGACGCGCAGGATCTCCTCGAGCTCGATCGCCTCGTCCTCGTACTTGTTGACGCCGACGACGATGTCCTGCTTGCAGCGGTAGCGCTCCTGGTAGCCCCACGCGGACTCGTCGATCTCGTTCGTGATGAACT
>DATMJM010000491.1:0-7629 GCA_035553935.1 Solirubrobacteraceae bacterium | reverse complement strand
CATGAGCGACTCCTCGCCGCCCCGCAGCGCCGCGGCGATCTGGCGGCGCAGCTCGTCGAGGTCGAGCTCGCCGACGGATAGGTCCTCGCCCTCCTCACCGCCCGGCTCGTCGCCGGTGCCCTCGCGCACCGCCTCCCGGATCGCCGCTGCCTCCGTGGCGCGAAAGAAGTAGCGCTCGAAGACGAGCTCGAAGATGCGCCGGTCCTCCTGGGACTTCGCGAGCGTCGCGGCAAGCGCCTCGCGGAAGTCCTCGGGCTGCGTCCAGGGGATCTCGGCGAGCACGGCGAATGCGTCGAGCAGCTGCGACGTGCCGCAGGTGACCCCCTCGTCGCGCAGCTCCTCGCCGAACTCGATCAGGTGGGCCGCGATGCCGGAGAAGGCGACGTCGGACGATCCGGCCATCCGTTCGGAGCTACTCCGGTCCCTTCGGGCGCCACGCGCCGCTCGGGAGGTCGTGTCCTTGGTTGAGCGCGCTGCCTGCGCTCGCCGTGTACTGCACATGGCGCGCGAGCGCTTCGGCGTAGAGCACGTCGCGCCGCTTGCCGAGGCGCTTGGCGAGCTTGTCGGCACGCTGGAACAGATCCTCGGGCACCTCGATCGTGAGCGTCGGGGAGGAGCGCGGGATGCCGCTGCGGCTTCTCAGCGAGCCCGGTGAGAGCTTCTCGTTGTTCTCGACGTAGCGCGCGATCGCGTCGGCATAGAGCTCGTCGATCGACGCGTCGATCTGTTGCGCCCGCGTGGCGGCCTTCTGCAGCAGCTCGTCCGGCAACCTCACTCGCACGCGCGGCATCGCGTCACCGTACAGCGTCGCCTGCGCCTGCGCCGTGCTCCGCGGCGCCCGATGCGAGCTTCAGGCCGACGCGCTCGGCGACGATGTCGAGGTCGGTGCGGTGCTTGACGATCACCGACAGCGTCTCGCGGAACGTCGCCGCGTCGATGTCGCCGGCGCCGAGCAGCAGCAGGGCGCGGGCCCAGTCGATCGACTCCGCGATCGACGGCGGCTTCTTGAGGTCGAGGTCGCGCACCATGCCGACGATCTCGACGAGCTTGCGCGCGATCGTCTCCTGCAGGCCGGGGACGTGCAGGCGGACGATCTCGAGCTCGTGCTCGAGCTGCGGGTAGTCGAGCCAGAGATACAGGCAGCGGCGCTTGAGCGCCTCGGTCAGCTCGCGCGAGTTGTTCGACGTCAGCAGGACGATCGGATGCGTGCGCGCCTGGACGAGCCCGAGCTCCGGGATCGAGATCTGGAAGTCCGACAGCAGCTCGAGCAGCATCGCCTCGAACTCCTGGTCGGTCTTGTCGATCTCGTCGATCAGCAGCACGATCGGCTGCTCGGACGTGATCGCGTCCATCAGCGGGCGCGAGAGCAGGAACTCCTCGCCGAAGATGTCGTCCTGGACCTCGTCCCACGCCGTGTCCTGGCGCTCGGCCTGGATGCGCAGCAGCTGCTTGCGGTAGTTCCACTCGTACAGCGCCTTGGCCTCGTCGAGGCCCTCGTAGCACTGCAGGCGCACGAGGCGGCGGTCGAAGACCTTCGCGAGCGCCTTGGCGAGCTCTGTCTTGCCGACGCCGGCCGGCCCCTCGACGAGGATCGGCTTGCCGAGCTTCGTCGCCAGGTAGGAGACGAGCGCGGTCGACTCGCCGGGCACGTAGCCGACGTCGCGCAGGCCGCCTGCGACGGCAGCGACGGAGTCCGGTGCGGCAACGGCCATCGCCGGATGATAGGAAGTCGCCCGTGGCAGCTTTGCCCCTCGGCGCGTCGGATCTCTCGGCGACGCCGGTGGCGCTGCTGATCGGCCTCGGCGTCCTGATCGCCGTCGCGGGCCACCTGGCGGGCTCGCGGCGCACCGTCGTCGTCGGCATCGTCGTCCTCTTCGTCGCGACGGCTCTGCTGCTGGCCGGTGCCTATCTGGCCTTCCAGGACGACCCGGTCGACCCGCGCCCGTGCGACGCGCCCGGCGGTTGCTGACCACATCGGGCGCCGCATCTCCCGTAGGCTGCGCGGCATCGTGACGAGCGCAGCGCGGGCACGCTGATGTCGACCGACCGCCGCGGGGAGCGGGAGCCGCGCACGACGGGCCGCTCGGTGGTCGTCTTGAGCGACGACGTCCGCGGCGACCGCGACGCGATCGCTGCCGCGCTGCGCTCGCTGCCGGGCGTGACGAGCGTCGTCGGCGCGGCCGACTATCGCGCCGGCGGCCTCGATCTCGACGCGCCGGGCCGGCGCCGGGCGATCGCCTTCGACACGCTGGGGATCGCGGTCGTCGCGCTCGATCCGGTCGTGCTGTCGGCATCTGTCGGCTCCGCCGGCGCGCAGCGTCCGCCGATCGTGGCGGTCGAGCCCGAGCGGGTCATGTACGCGATCGAGGCCGAGCCGCTTCCCGGCGTGGTGCCCTTCGCCGACGACGAGGCGTTCACCTGGGGCCTGCGGGCGACCGGCGCCGACGTCGCGGACGCGACCGGCCGCGGGATCCGCGTCGCGGTGCTCGACACGGGGATGGACCTCGAGCACGCGGACTTCGCAGGCCGTGCGATCGCGTCGGAGTCGTTCGTTGCCGGCGCCGCCGCACGGGACGGCCATGGTCATGGGACGCACTGCATCGGGACGGCGTGCGGCCCCGCCGAGCCGCCGTCCGGGCGTCGCTACGGCGTCGCCTCCGAGGCCGAGATCTTCGCCGGCAAGGTCCTCAGCGACGCCGGCTCCGGATCGGACGCGAGCATCCTGGCGGGGGTCGACTGGGCGATCACGAACGGCTGCGGGGTCATCTCGATGTCGCTTGGCGCCAACGTCGCCGACGTGTCAACCGCCTACGAGGCCGTCGGCCGGCGCGCGCTCGAGGCGGGCTGCCTGATCGTCGCGGCGGCCGGCAACAACGCCCGCCGCTCGGCGGGCGACCGCGGCTTCGTCGGCCGGCCCGCGAACAGCCCCTCGATCATGGCGGTCGCGGCCGTCGACGCCGATCTGCGGATCGCGGAGTTCTCCGCGGCCGCCAATCCGGTGCCGGGCGGGCAGGTCGACATCGCCGGTCCCGGCGTCGCCGTCTACTCGTCGTGGCCGATGCCACGGGGCAACCACACGCTCTCCGGGACGAGCATGGCGACGCCGCACGTCGCCGGGATGGCGGCGCTGTGGCGCCAGCAGACGGGTGCGACCGGGCAGGAGCTGTGGGACGTGCTCGTGCGCGCCGCGCGCGAGCTGCAGCTGCCGGCGGACGACGCTGGCGCCGGGCTCGTGCAGGCTCCCGGCTAGCGAGGAACCCCGGGTGCGCCGCGACGTCACCGTCACCGTCGCCGACTCCCACGCCGGCGACATCGACGAGGTCGCCGAGCGCCTGCGCCGCGCGGGGATGCGGGTCGACGGCGCGCTCGGCGCGCTCGGCGTGATCACGGGCTCCGTCGACGTCGCACGGCTGGCGGCGCTGGGGGAGCTGCCCGGCGTCGCCGCCGTCGAGCAGCAGACCGGCTTTCAGATCGCGCCGCCAGACGCCGACGTGCAGTAGTGCGGCTGCTCAGCCGCCGTCGCGCGCCCGCGGGACCTCGCCCGGGCGCAGCGGCGGCTCGTCGGCGGGGTCGTCGAACGTGAGCTGGCGCGCGTCCTCGCGCGTCACCGCGCGGCCGGCGCGCCGACCGCGGGGCGCGACCTCCGTCGAGCTCGTGCGCGGCGGCCGTGCGACGACCTGCGTCGAGGCGGTCTCCTCGCGATCGGGCTGCGCGGCGGGCAGCGGCGGCTCGGGCCGGTGCGCCGCGCGGATGCGCTGCCCGGCGAACGCGAGCGCCCCGGCGGCGACGAACGCCACGAAGAAGCCCCACTGGATGCCGACGGTCCCGCCCTCGCCGCTGACGTCGGGCCGGTCGAAGACGCGATAGAAGATCAGCGCGCTCGCCCACAGGCCCGCCGCGAAGATCACCGTGCCGTCGCCGCCGGGCAGGTGAAACGGCCGCCGGTCGGCGCGCGCAAGCAGCAGCCCGAGGACGCCGGCGGCGACGAGGAAGATGGCGGCCTCGACGAACGAGACCGCTCCGAAGGCGCTGATCGCGTCGCTCGCGAAGCTCCTCGTGCCGGTGATGACGACGTTCTTCTCGTACCACGGCAGGAACATCGCCAGCAGCAGCCCGATCGCCGCGGCCGCCGCGAATCGCTGGTCGCGATCGAGCGCCCCGTAGGCCGCGCGCAGCCGCTGCGCGCCCTGGTTCACGCCCGCAGGCCCCATCGTGCGATTGTACGCGCGAGGTCGGTGGCCAACGGTCAGCGCCTGCTGCGCGCCTTGAGCACGCGCAGTGCGCCCTCGGCCGCGCTGCGGTTGCCGGCCAGGTCCTCCGCGTCGAGCACGGCTGTCACGCGGCCTGCGGAGCGCGGCGGCCGGGGCCAGCGCAACGTCCGCACCCCGCTTGCGAGCTGTCCGCCGAGCACGACGACCGTGCGTCCGCCGCGGCGCAGGCGCAGCGTCACGTACGACGGCTTGGAGAGCGCGACCCTGATCGATGCCGGCTTGCCGCCGCGGACCCGCCGAGACACCAGCCGCACGACCGGCGGCTGGTTCAGGTAGGCCGTCCAGCGCTGCGCCGCGCCGCAGTAGGGCGCGGGATCGGCGATCGGGACCTGGGGGACCGCGACGGCGCCGCCCGTCGCGCCGGCCGCGGGCGCCGTCGTGTCGGCGCTGAGCCGCGCGCAGAGGTTGCGCAGGAAGTCGCGTGCCAGGCGGTGGTAGTGCAGGTCTGCGTCGCGCTCGAGCGAGTAGCGCGACCAGGCGCCGGTGTCGTAGGCCGGAAGCTCCGTGCGCAGCTGCGACTCGCCGGCGGCGAACAGCGCGATGCCCTCGGGATCGCCGGTCAGCTCGGCGTAGTCGTGCAGCCCGCTGACGGCCTGGGTGAAGCCGTTGAGCACGCGCAGCCGCGGCGCGAAGGAGTAGATGAGGTAGTGCGCGCCGGCCGGCGTCGCCACGCGCACCCCGCCGGGCGGCGCCTCGCGGAAGACGCCGAGCGCGGCGCGTGCCGCCTCGAGGTAGGCCGGCTCGGCGAGCTTCGTCCCCGCGCGCGCCAGCGCCTGCACGGCGGTGGCCTGCGCCATGGCGCTGACCCACGGCGGCCGGCCGCCGCCGAAGCGGAAGAGGTACTCCCAGGCGATCCCGCCGGAGCGCTGCGCCGCGAGCGCCACCGCCTCGCGGGCGAGCTCGCGCAGGGACGCGCTGTAGCCGCCCTGCCACAAGCCGTTGAGCTTGCCGAACGTGCCGAGCCACTGGATCTGCAGCCCCTCGCCGGCGTAGTGCTGCCAGACCAGGCGGCTGCCCTGGAAGCTCACCCTCGCGCCGTGTCGCAGCAGCGGCCCGTTCGCCCACCAGGCGCGGTTGCGCCGGACCGTCTCGAACAGCGCCGGCAGCCGGCCTGCCGTCAGCCCGCCGGCGGCCGCGATGTTCTCGAGGTTGCGCAGGACCGCGCCGAGCGCAGCCCGCCGCGCGCCTCGCAGCTTGCGCCGCAGCCGCAGCGCGTCGGCGTAGATCGCGCGCCGGTCGTCGTGCGTCGCGCGATCGATCGTGCCGGCGGCGAGCAGCCGCGCGAGCTCGCCGCGCACCGTGCGCCTCTTCGCCGCGGCGCGCGCGCCAAAGCGCCGCATGCCCGCCGCCGGTGCCGGCCGCGACGCGTGCGCGACGGGCACGTCGGGCACGGCCGGCGGCAGGAACCGGTCCTCTCTGGCGAAGGTCGTCCCGTCGCTGCGCATCGTCAGCAGCGGCGAGGCAACGGCAGTGGGGGCGAGCGCCAGCGCGAGCAGGAGCGCGAGCAGGGGCCCCGCGAGTCGGGTCCGGCACACGAGTGCGATGCTAGGTTCAACCCGCGCCCGCTGCTGCAGTTGCCCTTGCAGGCACGGTTCTCGCCGCGGGCGCGTGCGGGTGCTGCGGCCGGCTGATCGCGCGATCGAGCGGGCACGTACCCTTCTGCGCATGCGCGCCCCGTCCCATACCGCGATCGGAACCTGGAGCGGCGGCCGCTACCTGCACTTCGGCGAGCCGATCGGCGAGCAGCGACTCGAGGCGCTGCTGACGCCCGGCGGAGGGCTGGACACGCTGCTGACCGCCGACGCCTATGGCGCCGGCGATGCCGATCGCGTCCTCGGCCGCGCGTTGCGCGGAGCCGATCGCGAGGGCGTCTGCGTCATCGGGGCGATCGGGCACGACTTCTACGAGGGCGAGCGCGAGGGCGCCAAGGGCTACCCGCGCTTCACCGATCCGCGGCTGCGCGGGCCGGAGGGCTATGCCGGCTATGTCCGCACGGCCACCGAGCGCAGCCTCGAGCGCCTGGGCATCGACGCCTTCGACGTGCTGCTGCTGCACAACCCCGACCGCACGGGCTACACGAGCGAGCTCGTCTGGGAGGCGATGCGCGCCGTCCGCGACGACGGCCTGACCGGCGCCGTCGGCGTCGCGCCGGGGCCGGCCAACGGCTTCACGCTGGACGTCATCGACTGCCTCGAGCGCTTCGGGGAGCTGATCGACTGGGCGATGGTGATCCTCAACCCGCTCGAGCCCTGGCCCGGGGAGCTGTGCCTCGGCGCCGCCCGCGAGCACGGCGTGAAGCTCATCACCCGGGTCGTCGACTACGGCGGCATGTTCTGGGACGACGTCCGGCCCGGACACGAGTTCGCGCCGCGCGACCACCGCACGTTCCGGCCCGAGGGCTGGGTCCAGGCGGGTCAGGAGAAGCTCGAGCTCCTGCGCCCGATCGCCGAGCGCCACCAGCTGACGCTGCTTCAGCTCGCTGCCCAGTGGTGCCTCGCGCACGAGCCCGTCGCCTGCGTGGTCCCGACGCTCATCCAGGAGATCGGCGCCGGGGCGCGGCCGATCGAGGACAAGCGCGCCGAGCTGCTCGCGACGCCGGCCCGGATCGTGCTCGACGACGCCGAGGTGGCGCAGATCCGAACGATCGGCGACAACGCCGGCAGCATGGCCCTCAAGGGTGCCGACCCGCGGCACGAGGGCGAGCCGCGTCCCGACCGCTGGTCGCTGACATCCGAGCTCCACGCCGTCGCGCGGCGCTGGGGGATCGAGCCCGACCGCGACCTGCGCCCGACGGCAGCACGTGGCTAGGGCACGCCGCTTCCTGCTGTCCGGCTCGGGCTGGCCGTACCTGCTCGTTCCGTTCATCCCGATCGCGGTCGCGCTCGAGCTCGGGCACGCCGACGCGGCGGTCATCTTCGGGGCGGCGGCGGCCGGGGTCGTGCCGACGGCGGCGCTGATGGGCCGAGCGACGGAGGAGCTCGCGCACCGCTCCGGTCCCGGCATCGGCGGCTTCCTCAACGTCACGTTCGGCAACGCGCCAGAGCTGATCATCGCCTTCTTCGCCCTCAACGCCGGCCTGCAGGAGGTCGTCAAGGCGTCGCTGATCGGCTCGATCCTGGGCAACATCCTGCTCGTGATGGGCGCTGCGATGCTCGTCGGCGGCCTCAAGCGGCCGTTTCAGACGTTCAACCCGACGGCCGCCGCGGTGCAGTCCTCGATGCTCCTGCTGGCCGCGGTCGCGCTCGTCATGCCGACGATCTTCCAGCTCGTCGCCGGCGGAGGACTGCCCGGCATCGGCGAGGAGCGCGTGGACTTCGGCCCCGACCTCGAGCGGATGTCGCTCATCGTGGCCTTCATC
>DATMJM010000490.1:0-4841 GCA_035553935.1 Solirubrobacteraceae bacterium | reverse complement strand
GCAGGTAGCCCTCGTCGTCGCGGTCGACGAGGATCCCCAGGCGGCGCAGGTCGTCGATCGACTGCTCGATCTCGCCGACGCGCTCCGGCACCCCGTCGTAGTAGGACGCCGGCGTGCGCAGGAACGTGATCCCGCGCTGCTGGAGCGCCTCGACGCAGGCGACGATGTCGGTCGTCGAGAGCGCGACGTGCTGCACGCCCGGACCGCCATAGAACTCGAGGTACTCGTCGATCTGCGACGCGCGTGCCCCCTCGGCCGGCTCGTTGATCGGCAGCTTCACGCGGCCGTCGCCGCTCGTCACGACCTTCGACATGAGCGCCGAGTACTCCGTCGAGATCGCCTCGGCGGAGAAGTGGATGAGCTCGACCATCCCGAAGACGTCCTCGTAGTACTTCACCCAGCGCTCCATCTCGCCGAGCTCGACGTTCGCCACGACGTGGTCGATGCCGGCGAGCACCCCCGGCTGCGACGCGTCGCCGTCGTGCTCGACCGCGACGAACCCCGGCAGAAACGGCCCGGCGTAGTCGGCGCGGCCGACGAAGCGGTGCACCGTCTCGCCGTAGGCGGCGATCTCCGCGATCCGTACGCGACCGTGCTCGTCGCGCAGCGAGAACGGCTCGACCAGACCGCGCGCGCCGCGCGCGACGGCCTCGCGGTAGGCGGCGTCCGCGTCGGGCACCGAGAGCGCGACGACCTTGACGCCGTCGCCGTGCGCGCGCTGATGGCCCGCGATCTCCGTGCTCGGGTCCAGCGTCCCGGTCAGCACCAGCCGGATGCGGCCCTGCCGGAGCACGTGCGAGACGCGATCGCGCAGCCCCGTCTCGAGCCCCGCGAACGCGACCTCGCTGAAGCCGAAGGCGTGGACGAAGTAGTAGGCGGCCTGCGCGGCGTTGCCGACCCACAGCTCGATGTGGTCGATGCCGTGCAGCGGCATGAGGTCCCGCGCGTGCGGCAGCGCGGCGGGGTCAGGCGACAGCGCGCTCACGGCGCAGCTCCTCGATCGACTCGTCGGTGCAGGTGTCGAAGAAGCCGCCCACCACGGCCTCGATCTCCGCGACGGACTCGGCGCGGTACAGGACGGGCTGGTACTTCGTGATGTCGTAGTCGACGGTGCCCATCTCGTGCAGGTCCAGCGGGCGCAGCTCCATCGCGCGGAACTGGCCCATCTCGCCGTAGCTCGAGAGGATCCCGGCGCCGTAGGCGCGCAGCTCGCCGTCCTCCACGACGACCCCGAACTCCAGCGAGAACCAGAAGACGCGCGACAAAAAGCGCAGCGACTCCTCCTCGCGCAGGCGCATCGCGGCGGCGCCGGCGCGGCGGTGCAGCTCCCCGAAGGTGGGCGTAGCGAGCAGGTGCCCGTGGCCGATGACCTCGTGGATGATGTCCGGCTCGGGCGTGTACAGCGGCATCGCCGGGTGGCGCACGTACTGCGTCGAGTGGAAGATGCGGTCGCCGAGCGCGGCGTAGAACGTGCGCAGGTCGACGAGCCCCGCCGCCGGGACGTAGCTCCAGCCCGTGCGCGCGGCCAGCCGCGCGGAGACCTCCTCGAGAGCGGGGACGCGGTCTGCCGGCAGGTCGAGCGCGGCGAGGCCCGCGCGGTACTCGCAGACCGCGAGCCGCTCGTGCAGCGGCGCGAGCTCGCGGCAGACGGTGCGCCAGACCTCCTGCTCGTCCGCGTGGTAGTCGATCCGCGGCGGCCGCTCGCCGGGCCGCCAGCGCAGCGCCGCTGCGGCGATCTCGCTGCGGCGGCGGCGGTATTCTGGGTCGTTCGCGCCGGGATGGCCGTCGTGGAGGTGGACGGTGACCTCGCCGCCGGCGCCGGTCGTCACCGGCGAGTACAGCTGGGCTTCCTCGAACACGGTCGTGCTCCTCTCTGGGTTCCTGGAGAGTGCGCCTTCCAAAGCGGAGTTGCAAGTCTGCTCATCGCCACAGGTCAATCAGCACAGCAGATGCGTCATACAGGCTGAAATACTGGTCAACTTGCCCATCGATCAACTTGATGCCCGCCTCATCGCCGCACTGCGGGCATCCCCGCGCGTCGGCCTGCTGGAGATCGCCCGCCGCCTCGGCGTCGCGCGCGGGACCGTGCAGGCGCGGCTCGCCAAGCTCGAGGCGCGCGGCGTCATCACCGGGCACGGCCCCGAGGTCGACCCCTTCGCGATGGGCTACGCGATCAGCGCGTTCATCCTCATCGAGCTGGCCCAGGGCGAGCTCGACGCCGCGGTCGCCGTGATGGAGTCGATCCCTGAGCTGCTCGAGGCCGATGCGATCTCCGGGCCGCAGGACCTCATCTGCCGCGTCGTCGCACGCGACACCGAGCACCTGCAGGAGATCGTCAACCAGCTCACGGCGACGCACGCGATCCGGCGCTGCACGAGCTACATCGTGCTCACCCGCCAGGTGCCGCCGCGCACGCGGCCGCTGATCGAGGCGGCGGCGCGACATCCGCGGCCGGCGGGGCGGTAGCACGCGATGGTGAGCAGCGCTCATCCCGATACGGCCTGGGTAGAGACCGACCGCATGGCCGACAAGCCCAAGCGCTCGGAGGTGCGCCCGGAGATCCAGGCGCTGCGCGCTCTCGCCGTGCTGACCGTGGTCGTCTTCCACGTCTGGCCGGAGGCGATGCCGGGCGGCTTCGTCGGCGTCGACGTGTTCTTCGCGATCTCGGGCTTCCTCATCACCGCGCACCTGCTGCGCGAGGTGCAGCGAACGGGCACGCTGTCGCTGTGGCAGTTCTGGGCGCGCCGCGCGCGCCGCCTGCTGCCCGCGTCGCTGCTGACGCTCTTCGTCTGCGCGGTCGGGACGATCGTGCTCGTCCCGCAGCTGTACTGGCAGCAGTTCCTCACGGAGATCGGCACGAGCACCGCCTACGTGCAGAACTGGCAGCTGGCGTCCGACGCGGTCGACTACTTCGCCGCCGACAACCGCGCCTCGCCCGTCCAGCACTTCTGGTCGCTGTCGGCCGAGGAGCAGTTCTACGTCGTCTGGCCGCTGCTGCTCCTCGTCGCGGCGTGGACCGCGCGGCGGCGCCTGGCGGCCCTCGCCGTCCTCTCGCTCGTCACCGGCCTCAGCCTCTGGTACTCCATCACCGAGACCGCCGCGAACCCGGCGGCCGCGTACTTCGTGACGCCGACGCGCGCCTGGGAGTTCGGCGCCGGCGGGCTGCTCGCGCTGATCGGCGCGCGCTCGCGTCTGCCGGACGGCGCCCGTGCGCTGCTGTCGTGGACGGGTCTCGCGGCCGTCGGCTACGCGGCGGTCTTCTACAGCACCGAGACGGCATTTCCCGGCTGGACCGCGGCCGTGCCGGTCGTCGGAGCGCTGGCGGTCATCCACGCGGGGATGCCGGCGGCGCGCTGGTCGCCGTCGCCACTGCTGCGCCTCAGGCCGGCGCAGTTTCTGGGGGACATCTCCTACTCCGTCTACCTCTGGCACTGGCCGCTGCTCGTCTTCGCGCCGTTCGCCTTCGCCGGCATCTCGCTGACCCAGACGCGGATCGCCGTGCCGCTGGCGACGCTGCTGCTGGCATGGGCGACGAAGGTGCTCGTCGAGGATCCGGTCCGCCGCAGCGCCTGGCTGTCGGCACAGCCGCGCATGACGTTCGCCTGCAGCGCCGCGGCGACGGGCGTCCTGGCGGTGATCCTGCTCGGCGGCACGTCGCACGTCGAGGCGCAGATCCGCGCCGCCGAGCGCCAGTCGACGAGCCTCGTCTCGACCGGTCCGCCCTGCTTCGGCGCCGCCGCGCGCAATATCGACCAGCCATGCGAGAACCCGGCGTTGCGACGCCGGGTCGTGCCGCTGCCGGTCGCCGCCAGGGACGAGGAGAACGCGCCGTGCGCGAACTTCCGCAAGGACAGCGGCGTGAGCGTGTGCGAGTTCGGCGCGCCCGCCGGCGGGGCGCGGAGGACGATCGCGCTGCTCGGCGACAGCCACGCCTCGCACTGGCGCGCGCCGCTGGACCTCGTCGCACGGCAGCGCGGGTGGCATGGCCTGTCGCTGACGCGCACGAGCTGCGTGTTCTCCGCCGCGACGAAGATCACGCCCGAGCCGACGCGCTCGCAGTGCCTGCGCTGGGTCGACTCCGTGCCGCGCTTCTTCGAGCGCCACCCCGAGATCGACACCGTCTTCATCGTGGGCATCACCGGGGGCGTCGTCCACGTGCCGAAGGGCCGCACGATGTTCGAGGCGAAGATGAACGGCGTCCGGCGGGCGTGGAGGACGCTGCCCGACATCGTCAAGCACATCGTCGTCATCCGCGACACGCCGCGGATCACGAGCAGCACGGCCGAGTGCATCGACGACGCGATCGCGGCCGGCAAGCGCCCCGGCATCGCCTGCGCGGTCCCGCGCGAGGGCGCGCTCGAGGAGGATCCGGCGGTCGTCGCGGCGCGCAAGGAGCACTCGCCGCGCGTTCAGGCGATCGACCTCACCTCCATGCTGTGCAGCTCGCGCCTGTGCTATCCGGTCATCGGCGGCGCGCTCGTCTACAAGGACCTGCACCACTTCACGGTCGTCTTCGCCAAGACGCTCGCCCCGCCGCTGGAGCGCAAGCTCGAGGCGCTGACGCAGCAGTGGGAGTAGGCCGCGCAGGCTGTCGGGCTGCGCCGCCGCACGCGATCGGTTAGGTTGGCCTAATTAGGGGTTCCTAATGCCCAGGGGCCCGGTCGAGGACAGGGGGACGGGATGCACCGAAAGATCGCCGCTGCGGCGGCGTGTGGAGCGCTGCTGCTCGCCGGCTGCGGGTCGGAGGACGAGGAACCGCAGCCGGCTGCGGCCGCCGCCGCGCCGGCCGCGCAGGAAGGCGCGGCCTCGACGTACGCACCGGCGTCGGACGTCAGCTCCAA
>DATMJM010000489.1:0-8833 GCA_035553935.1 Solirubrobacteraceae bacterium | reverse complement strand
GGCGACGGTGACGATCCCCGCCCACGCGGTCCACATGAGGGCCAGCGGCGCCGCCGACAGCAGGGTGCCGAGGATGTAGGCCCAGGGCAGCGCCGTCCCGAAGAGGAGTGCGATCCCGGCCAGTAGCAGCTGCACCTGCCCCGTGTAGTAGGGCCAGCGACGTTTGGGGGTTTGAGGAGCAGGCACAGTGGTGAGTATCGCGCCAGCGATCGTCGTCGGCTTTGAGCAGCTGGAGGAGGTCCTGGTGGGAACCAATCCGGGGAGCGGTGCGGCAGAAGGGCGCAAAGACGTCAGCGCCCAGGCCGTCGGCTACTGGAAAGCCAACCGGCGACTGCAGCTCACGCTGCTGGCGATCTGGGCGATCTTCGGCTTTGGCATCTCGATACTGCTCGCCGAGCCGCTCAACGAGATCGTCATCGGCGGCTTCCCCGTCGGCTTCTGGTTCGCGCAGCAGGGCTCGATCGTCGTGTTCGTGATCCTGATCTTCATCTACGCGATGACGATGGATCGCATCGACCACGAGTACGGCGTGCAGCAGGAGGAGCTCGGTGCGGCGCGGCGGCGCCTGCAGCGCAGGATGCAGCGACGGACCACCGGTGAGACGCCGCTGGAGCCGGAGGATCGCGAGGGCGGACGATGACCGTCATCGCGCTCACGGCGATCCAGACGTGGGCGCTCATCTTCGCCGTCATCTCGTTCTCGATCTACATCGGGATCGCGATCTACACGCGCGTCAAGACGACGTCCGGGTTCTACGTCGCCGACCAGAACATCCCGGCGGTCGCCAACGGGGCGGCGATCGCGGCGGATTGGATGTCGGCGGCGTCGTTCATCTCGATGGCCGGCCTGATCGCGTTCCTCGGGTTCGACGGGTCGATCTACCTGCTCGGCTGGACCGGCGGCTACGTGCTGCTGGCGCTCCTGCTCGCGCCGTACCTGCGCAAGTACGGCAAGTACACGGTCCCGGACTTCGTCGGGGACCGCTACTCGGAGATCGCGCGGCTGGTGGCGGTGCTGGCCGCGATCTTCATCTCGTTCACCTACGTCGCGGGGCAGATGCGCGGAGTCGGGATCGTGTTCTCGCGCTTTTTGGACGTCACGCTCACGGTGGGCGTGATCATCGGGATGGTGATCGTGTTCACCTACGCGGTGCTGGGCGGGATGAAGGGCATCACGTGGACGCAGGTCACGCAGTACACGATCCTGATCATCGCCTACCTCATCCCGGCGTGGGCGATCGCCGCCGAGCTCGGCGACTTCCCGGTCCCCCAGGTCTCCTTCGGCGAAGTCGCCAGCGAGCTGAACGGGCTGCAGCGCGACTTCGGACTGACGGAGTACACGCAGGCCTTCACGGCGCGTCCGATGCAGGATGTCTTTCTCGTCACGCTCGCGTTGATGGCGGGCACGGCCGGCCTGCCGCACGTCATCATCCGCTTCTACACGACCAAGACCGTGCGGGCGGCGCGCTACTCGGCCGGCTGGGCGCTGCTGTTCATCGCGCTGCTCTACACGACCGCTCCCGCCGTCGCCGTCTTCGCGAAGACGAACCTCATCCAGGACGTCGCGAACCAGTCCTACGCCGAGCGCCCGGACTGGATCCGCAACTGGGAGGACGTCGGGCTCGTCACCTTCAACGACCGCAACGACAACGGCGCGGTCGACAGCCTCGGCACGACGACCGACACCGACGTCGAGTTGCAGGTCGACCCCGACATCATGGTGCTCGCCAACCCCGAGATCGCGGGGCTGCCGGCGCCGGTGATCGGTCTCGTCGCAGCCGGCGGCTTGGCCGCCGCCCTGTCGACCGCGGCCGGGCTCCTGCTCGTGATCGCGGGCGCGGTCGGCCACGACCTCTACTACCGGCGCTTCCGACCCGCCGCGACCGACCGAGAACGGCTGCGGGCCGGCCGCGTCGGAGTACTCCTGGCGGTTCTCGCGGCCGGCTACTTCGGCGTCAATCCGCCGGCGTTCGTGGGGCAGGTGGTCGCGTTCGCGTTCGGCCTTGCGGCGTCGTCGTTCTTCCCGGTGATCGTCTTGGGGATCTTCTGGCGGCGAACGACCGCGGCCGGCGCGGTGGCCGGCATGCTGACCGGCATCACCCTCACCGCCCTCTACATGTACTTCACGATCTTCGAGGACATGGAGTACTGGCTCGGAGTGTCGCCGGAGGGAGTTGGAGCCATCGGCATGGTGATCAACTTCGCCGTGACGATCGCGGTCTCGCTGGTCACCAAGGAGCCGTCGCAGGAGGTCCAGGACCTGGTCGAGGAGGTGCGCCACCCGCGGATCGCGCCGCCCGCCGCGCCGGCGGCCTCGACCGCCGCCCCCTCCGAGTAGACAGTTGAGCATGCGGCCGGCGCAGGCGATCTCAGCTGCAGGAGTGCCGTGGCGCAGACCGAGCGAGTCGAGCGGCGGCTGCGCCGCTGTGGCGGTTGCTGCTGAGCTTGGGTCAGCGGGCGGGAAGGACTCCAGATGCGCGCATCTCGCCGCGCGCGCGGTCCGTTCCTACGCCGCCGCCGCTCGCTCTTCCTTGGCGGCCGCCCACCGGGGGAGCGGCCTCTTTCCCCATCGCGCTCGGTCCGCGTAATCCATCAGCGCGCCGAAGTACTGCTTCAGCGGCGGCGGACAAAACCCGAGCTTGCGGCCACGCCGCGCGTCGAACGACAGGCGCGAGCGGAAGTATGAGCCGAACTCGCCGGCAAGTTCCTCGGATTGGGGGTCCTCGCCAAGGGCCACGAATCGCGGTGGCTCGCGGTCAAACGCGGCGGCGGCCATGGTGGCGAGCTCGATGTTCCTGATCGCGTCGTCACCGGCGACCACGTGGATCGTGCCGCGCTCGACCGGGCCGTCGAGCAACGTGTAGAGGGCATCGGCGACGGTGTCGACACAGACGATGTCGACGTGTCCGTCCGGGTCGCACGGCACCGACGGCAGCAGGTTGCGGGCGAAGGCCATCAGGGGGAAGTAGATGACGTTGAAGGCCGGCGTCCAGCCGGTGCGGCTGTCGCCGACGACGATGCTGGGGCGCAGGATCGTCGACGGCGCATCGCACGCGTTGACGACCGCCTCGGCCTCGAGCTTCGTTTGCTCGTACGTGTTGCGGAAGCTCTGGCCGACATCGCCCTCGGACTCGAGGACCCGTCCGGCACGCTCGCCGGCGACGTACGCCGTCGAGACGTGCACGACGCGCTGCAGTGCACCGCGGGCATAGGCCTCCGAAGCGAGCTCCACGACCGCGCTGGTGCCTGTCACGTTGATCCGGCGCGCCTCCTCGAGCGGCCGCGTGAAGCTGATCGACGCGGCGCAATGTGCCACGGCGGAGATCTCGCTCGTCAGCCGGTCGCGGGTTGCGGCGGCGAGCCCGAGGCCGGAGGCTTCGAGGTTGCCCGCGACGGCGCGCACGCGGCCGCGCATGGCGCAGAAGTCGGCGGGCTCGAAAAGCGTGTTCAGCACGCCGCTCATGCGGTCCTCGGCCTCGCGGTCGTCGTCGGCGCGAACGATCGTCACGACGTCGCGATCGCTGCGCTCGAGCAGGCGCACGAGCACCTCCATGCCGAGAAACCCGGTGCCGCCGGTCAGCAGCACCGGCCCTTGGGCGGCCGCGGTGCTCACGCTGTCTCCAGGCAGAGCGTGACGTTGTGGCCGCCGAAGCCGAAGCTGTTGGACAGCGCGACGGCGCGCTCGTCGCTCGCCGTCTTCAGGGGGCGCGAGGAGCCGGGCACGTAGTCGAGATCCATCCCGTCCTCGGGCTCCTCGTAGCCGAGCGTCGGCGGAGCGACGCGGTCGCGCAGCGCGAGCACGGTCGCGACCGCCTCGACTGCTCCGGCGGCCCCGAGCAGGTGCCCGATCGCCGACTTCGTCGACGAGACGGGAACCTTGTGCGCGTAGTCGCCGAGCGCGGTCTTCAGCGCCGCCGTCTCGGCGCGGTCGTTGAGCTGCGTCGACGTGCCGTGGGCGTTGACGTAGTCGATGTCGGCCGCGGTCAGCCCGGCGTCGTCCATCGCGAGCATCATCGCGCGCGCGCCGCCGGCGCCGGCGGTGTCCGGAGCCGTGATGTGGTGGGCGTCGCCGGTTGCGCCGTAGCCGCGCACCCGGGCGAGGATCGTCGCCCCCCGCGCACGCGCGGACTCGCCGTCCTCGAGCACGAGCACGGCGGCGCCCTCGCCCATGACGAAACCGTCGCGACGGCTGTCGAACGGGCGTGACATGCCGGTCGGCGACAGCGCGCTCATGCGCTGGAACGAGGCGCGCGTCAGCGGTGTCAGCGCCGCCTCCGAGCCGCCGGTCACGACGGCCTGCGCATCGCCGCACTGGATCGCGCGCACCGCGGTGCCGATCGCATGACCGCCGGCGGCGCATGCCGACACGACGCTGTAGACCGGCCCCTTCAGGCCGTGGCGCAGCGACAGCGCCGCCGAGCCGGCGTTGCTCATCATGAGCGGGATCGCGAGCGGCGAGACGTCGCGCGCGCCCTTGTCGCGAAGCGTGTCGTGGTTGCCCTCGAGCGTGCCGATGCCGCCGACACCCGTGCCGAGCACGCAGCCGATCCGAAACGGGTCGTACGGGGCCTCGTCCTCCCAGCCGGCCATCGCCAAGGCCTCGTCGGACGCGACGATGCCGAACTGCGTGAAGCGGTCTGCGCGGCGTGCCTCCTTCATCGAGAGATGATCGGTCGGCTCGAAGTCCGGGCACGGCGCCTCTCCGTCACGGAAGGCGCTCGTGCCCGCGGTCCAGCGCTCGTGCAGCGTTCGGGCGCCCACGCCGAGCGGGGTCACCGCCCCGATGCCGGTGACCACGACGTCGGGCAGTTCGCGCCGCCGCATTACGCCGCCTTCTTCTCGGTGATGAAGGCAATCGCGTCGCCGACGGTATTGATCTGCTTCATGTCCTCGCCCTCCATCTTCACGCCGTGCTCGTCCTCGACGACCTGCGCGAGCTCAGCGAGGTCGAGCGAGTCGACGTCGATCGACTCCCACGTCGCGTCGTACGTGATCTCGCCCGCATCGGCGCCGAAGCTCTTCAGCGACTCGATGACGGTGTTCTCGATGGTGGTTGTGTTGGTGCTCATTGTGGTTGCTCCTTGGCGTGTGTACGTGGTGGGGCGCGCCGTCAGGCGCTCATGCCGCCGTCGACGAACAGCGTCGTGGCGGTCACGTAGCCGGCGGCGTCGGAGGCGAGGAAGCGCACGGCGGGGGCTGCAGCCTTCCTCGGTCGCGCATTCTGGTCGGGAGCGGTTCGCATTCGCGGTCGTGGTGCTCATGACGTTCCTCCGTACGTCAGCAGCGCGGCGCCCCAGGAGAAGCCGGCGCCGAACGCGGTGAGCAGGACGTGGCCGCCCGCGGCGGGCAGCCGCCCTTCGTCCTGCGCGAGCGAGAGCGCCAGCGGGATCGACGCGGCCGAGGTGTTGCCCAGCTGGCTGACGTAATCGGCCACCCGGTCATGTTCCAGGCCGAAGCGCTCGCGCACGGCGTTGATGATCCGGCCGTTGGCCTGGTGGGCGATGACGAGGTCGATGTCCTCGATGCCGAGCGCGGCGAGCTGAAGCAGATCGCGGCACGAGCGCTCCATGTGGTCGACGGCCTCTGAGTAGACGAGCCGCCCCTCCATGCGCACGACGTTCTCGATGCGGTCGATGTAGAGCAGATCGCGCTGCGAATCGACGCCGAGCACCATTGGTCCGATGGTCGCCGGGCCGCCGGGTGCGAGCACAGCCGCGCCGGCGCCGTCGCCGAACAGCGCTGCGGTCTGGCGGTCGTCGTGGTCGGTGTAGCGCCCGAGCACGTCGGCGCCGATCAGCAGGACGGTGTTCGCGCGACCGCTCTCGATCAGCGCCGCGCCCTGCTGCAGGCCGGCGAGAAAGCCGGTGCAGGCGAGCCCGACGTCCCATGCCATCGCGCGGTCGGCGCCAAGCGCGCCCGCGACGATCGGTGCGGCCTGGGGGACGATGTCGTCCGCCGACGAGGTCGCGACGAGCACGGCGTCGACGTAGGCGGCATTCAGGCCGGCGGCGTCGAGCGCGCGTTCGCCTGCCTCGATGGCGAGGTCGGAGAGACCTTCGCCGTCGACCGTCCGCCGGCGGGCGGAGATGCCGGTGCGCTTGGCGATCCAGGCCGGCTCGACTCCGATGCGCTCGGCAATCGGCGCGTTGTCGACGACCGTCGGCGGCACGGCGCGACCCAAGCCGATGATCCCGGCGGTCCGCGGGCGTGAGCGAACGGGCGGCGCGAGCGGCGTGCTCCCCTGCCACGGGAACAGCACAGGGGTTGGACTGGAATCAAACATACCCACACGATGATAGCTAGTCCATAGAATAAACCCTTTATTTATCTTGATCTAGCGGCGCAGCCTCATCGAAAGACGGAACATCGGCTGCCCGGGCCGACCACCGACCTTGCCGGAAAACCCGCGAACTCCGGGCATAACACCATTGGGTTGTGCGTTATCTACAGATTTTGGGCGGTGGACCCCTGGGATGCCGACAAGAATCGATGGACGCTTGTCGTTAGCATCGAAAAATGCCCAAGCTCACCAAATATGCGAATCTCGGCGCCGTCGTCATCCCGTTCGTGGCCTTCGTGGTCGCCGTCGTGCTGCTGTGGAACAAGGCCATCGGCCCGATCGACCTGGCGATCTTCTTTGTCATGTACATCGTCACGGGCCTCGGGATCACGGTCGGCTATCACCGCCTGCTGACGCATCGCGCCTTCAGCGTCAGCAAGCCGGTCGAATACGCCTTCGCGGTCGCCGGGACGATGGCGGTCGAGGGCCCGCCGATCGCCTGGGTGGCGGACCACCGCAAGCACCACGCCCACACCGACGTGGAGGGCGACCCGCACAGCCCCCACGTCGGTCACGGCTCCGGGCTGAAGGGCCTCTGGTTCGCCCACACCGGCTGGCTCATGAAGACCCAGGGCAGCTCGGAGTTTCGCAAGTACGCCCCTGACCTCTGCGAGGACAAGGGCATGCGCTGGATCAGCCGCAACTTCCTGCTACTGGCCGGCGTAGGCCTGCTGATCCCGTTCGCCGCGGGCTTCGTCCTGCACGGCTTCTCGCTGACCGCCGCGCTGTGGACGCTGCTGTGGGCCGGCTTCGTGCGGATCTTCTTCATCCACCACGTCACGTGGTCGATCAACTCGGTCTGCCACTTCTTCGGCCGCCGCCGCTTCGACGTCGAGGACAAGTCGACGAACGTCGCCTGGCTGGCGATCCCGACGTTCGGCGAATCGTGGCACCACAACCACCATGCCTTCCCGCGGTCGGCGCGCCAGGGGCTGGGCCGCTTCGAGGTCGACCTCTCGGCGATGCTCATCTGGACGCTCGAGAAGCTCGGCCTGGCGCACAATGTCGTGCGCATCTCCCCCGAGCGCCAGAAGGAGAAGCTCGCCGCCGCTGCGCGCGCCGCGAAGTCGACGGCTGCCGCCTGAGCCCGAGCACGGCCGCGTAACGTAGCGTTGGGTGCATGGACGCGCCCGACGCCGACGGCGAGCAGCTCGAGCTCACGCTCGGGCCGCTGTACCTCGTCCTCGTCGACGACCGCGTGAACGGGCCGCTCACCAGCCGTCCGGCGCGCCACTACCGCTCGCCGCCGCAGTCCCGCGACGACGCGCGCTGCCTCGCGGCGCTGCTGCTCGACCGCGGCGACGAGCTCGAGGGGGACGGCCCGTGGCGGCGCCCGCTCGCCGGCGGTCAGCGCCACGTCGCGATCGTCCTCGCGCCGAGCTCGCGCCTCGGCTAGTTCGACCGCTCACAAGCGCCGGCAGCGCACCTGGTAGACCGACGTGAAGCCGGTCTGAAAGCCGTTGCGCGCCGCGCGCAGGTACAGCCGCCATACGCGCAGCCGCTCCGCCCCGGCCAGCCGCTGCGCCTCGGCGGCGTTGGCGTCCAGGCGCGCGGCCCAGTGCGCGAGCGTGCGCGCGTAGTGCTCCGCGAAGCCCTCGACGTGCTCGCAGACGAAGCCGGCGCGCTCGAGCGCGAGCAGGACGCGCGAGAGGTGCAGCGGCAGCGCGTCGGGGAAGACGTAGCGTTGCGAGAAGTCGCCGGTGCCGGCGGAGTCGCGGCGCACGCGCGCGATGCCGTGGTTGAGCAGCCGGCCGCCGGGCCCGAGCAGCGCCGCCAGGCATGCCCCGTAGCGGTCGATCTGCGCCTCGCCGACGTGCTCGACCATCCCGATGCTCGCGATCGCGTCGAAGCGCTCGCCGCGCAGCTCGCGGTAGTCGGCGACGCTGATCTCGACGCGGTCGGCGAGGCCCGCCGCGCGCGCCCGCTCGCGCGCGAGCTCGGCCTGCGGCTGCGACAGCGTGATGCCGACGACGCGCACGCCGTGGCGCGCGGCGGCGTGCAGCGCAAAGCTCCCCCAGCCGCAGCCGACGTCGAGCACGCGCTCGCCGGGGCGCAGCGCGAGCTTCGCGCAGACGAGCTCGAGCTTGCGCTCCTGGGCGGCCTCGAGCGGCTCCGTGTCGCTCGAAGGGTCGTCGAAGATCGCGCACGAGTACGTCATCGACCCGCCGAGGAACAGCGCGAAGAAGTCGTTGGAGACGTCGTAGTGATGGCGCACCGCGCGCGCGTCGCGCGCGATGCTGTGACGACGGCCGCGCGGGCGCAGCTCGACCGCCGGCCGGCGCGGCGGGCGCATGAGCCCCGCCGCGCGCACCGCGGCGATCAGCAGCCGGCGGCGCGTGGCGCCGTCCAGCGCGGGCGGCGTCCAGGAGTTCAAGAGCGGGAGCACCGCGTCGAGGTCGTCGACCTCGACGCGGTGCTCCCGCTCTTGAACTCCTGGACGCCGCCCGCGCTGGACGGCGCCACGCGCCGCCGGCTGCTGATCGCCGCGGTGCGC
>DATMJM010000488.1:0-3787 GCA_035553935.1 Solirubrobacteraceae bacterium | reverse complement strand
GCCGTGCAGCGCGCCGCCCAGCGTGCTGCCGACGGTGGCGCCGTGATCCGCGTCTCGGGCCGCACGAGCACGCTCGCCGACGCCTGCGTCGCGGCGCAGGTCGCGGGGGCGACGCTCGTCGGCCGCGCCGCGCTCGGGCTCTCGTGGATCGCGCTGCCGCCCGCCGCGCCGGGCGAGCTCGTCACCGCGATAGCGCGCGTGCGCAACGTGCTCGCGCCCGCGCCGTGCATCGTGCTCGACGCGCCGGCCTACGTGCGCGCCCACCTCGACCCCTGGGACCACCCCGAGGACGCGGCGCTCGTGCTCATGCGGCGCGTCAAGGAGCGCTTCGATCCGGCCCGCACCTGTAACCCCGGCATCTTCGTCGGGGGAGTCTAGGCTCAGACGAACATGCCCGCCTTCGATACCCACAAGCCGCCCGAGCTCGACCTCATCGAGGACTGCGTGCACTGCGGCTTCTGCCTACCGACGTGCCCCACCTACGCGCTCTGGAACGAGGAGATGGACTCGCCGCGCGGGCGCATCGTCCTGATGCACGAGGGTCTGCAGCCCGACAGCGAGCTGACCGGCACGATGGTCGACCACTTCGACAACTGCCTCGGCTGCATGGCCTGCGTCACGGCCTGCCCGTCCGGCGTGCGCTACGACCTGCTCATCGAGGACACGCGCCAGCAGGTCGAGCGCCGCCATCCGCGCACGCTGCGCGAGCGGCTGCTGCGGCGCGTGCTGTTCGCGACGTTCCCGCATCCCGGGCGCCTGCGCGCGACGATCCCGGGGATCGTCTTCTTCCGGCGCTCGGGCCTGGCCCGCTGGGCGCAGCGCTCGCGCCTCGTGGAGCGCTCGCCGCTCATGCGCACGCTCAGCGAGCTCGCGCCGCCCGTGCGGCTGCGCGACGTGCTGCACCGGCTGCCCGCGGTCACGAAGGCGACGGGCGACAAGCGCGGCGCCCTCGGCCTGCATGCCGGCCAGGAGGAGGACTCGCTGCCGCTCGCCAAGGCGACGATCGAGGCCTTCGAGGGCTACGACCACGTCGTCGTCAACGCCGCCGGCTGCGGCTCCGCGATCAAGGACTACGGCCACCTGCTGCGCGACGAGCCCGAGTGGGCGCAGCGCGCGGCGGCACTCTCCGCGCGCGCGAGAGACGTGCACGAGCTGCTCGCATCCGTCCACCCGCGCGCCGAGCGCCACCCCGTCGAGATGAAGGTCGCCTATCACGACGCGTGTCACCTCGCGCACGCGCAGAGCGTGCGCTCGCAGCCGCGCCAGCTGCTGCGCACGATTCCCGGCCTCGAGCTCGTCGAGCCCGCCGAGTGGGAGCTGTGCTGTGGGTCGGCGGGGATCTACAACCTCACGCGCCCCGAGCCCGCGCGCGAGCTCGGCGAGCGCAAGGCCGACAACCTGCTCGCCACCGGCGCGCAGGTGATCGCCGCCGCCAACCCAGGCTGCACGCTGCAGATCGCCGCGCACCTCGAGCGCAAGGGCAGGCCGCTGGCGCTCGTGCATCCGATGCAGCTGCTGGCGCAGTCGATCGCGGGCGGTACGGGCCGGCGCCGCCGGCTGCGTCTGCCCCGGCGGTGACGGTCTTCCTCAAGGCCCACGGCACGGGTGACCGGCCGCTGCATGACCG
Organism: Solirubrobacteraceae bacterium; assembly: GCA_035553935.1. Lineage (GTDB taxonomy): Bacteria > Actinomycetota > Thermoleophilia > Solirubrobacterales > Solirubrobacteraceae > CADCVQ01. Next base: position 2,160 of record DATMJM010000488.1, on the reverse strand, counting down.
CTGGCTGGCCGCCGGCAGCCGGCTCGTCGATCCCGGTCGCACCGGGTTCCCGCGCCGGCCGCGGACGGCACCCGGCGACCGGCTCGTGCTCTACGCGTCGGGCTGGCGCTGCATCTTCGGCATCGCCGAGGTCACCGCCGAGCCGATCGCCGGCGCCGGCGTCTCGGCGCGCTGGCCGTGGACGGTCGCCGTCGAGCTGCTCGTCGTCGTGCCGCTGCTCTCCAACGCGCCGCCGGTCGAGGCGATCGGCGTCGCTGCGCGTTCGATGAGCCAGCACAGCCACATCCGCCTGGAGCCGCGCCATCTGGAGCTCGCCGTGGAGGCGCTGGCGGGCGTCGCGCGCTGAGGCCCGTCAGCGGCTGACGGCCGGCAGCGCCGCGATCAGGCGATCGATCGCGGCGACCGCCGCCGAGTCAGGCGCCGCGTCGATCGGCGCCGCGCCGAGCCGCTCGGCGGCGGCGACCTCGTCGTCGGCCGGCACGGAGTCGAAGACCGGCTCGCGGACGAGCTTCTCGACGTGGCGCACGTCGTCGTCGCTCGTCACGCGGTTGGCGATGATCAGCACGGCCGCGCCCGGGGTCCGCTTTCGCGCCAGCCGCGCCAGCCGCCGGGCGGTCACCGCCGCCTGCACCGTCGGGTTGACGACGACGAGGTAGGCATGGGCGTACGGCGCCCAGTCGTCCGCGACCTGGTACGGACCGGCGGGCAGGTCGCCGATCAGCGCCCAGTCGCGGAACTCGGGCGCGTCGACGAGACCGTGCGTGACCTCCCAGAACGCCTTGCTCGCGGACATGATCGGCCGGTAGCCCTCGCGCCCGGGCTTGCCGCGGATGAGCAGGCGCACGCCGTCCGGCGCGTCCGTCGCGAAGCGCTGCGCGGCGACCGCAGCCGTGAGGCCTTCGCTCCAGCCCCATCTGCCCTCGCTGTCGCGGCGCGCCGCGTCGATCAGCGGTGGCGGGAACGGCTCGGGTCCGCTGCCGAGGCTCAGCGAGAGGCCCGGGAGCGGGTCGGAGTCCAGCGCCAGGACCGGCGTGCCGCGGCGCGCGATCAGACGCGCCATCGTCCCCGCGATCATGGACTTGCCGGTGCCGCCCTTGCCGACGACCGCGACCCGGAGCGGCGCCGAGCCATCTCCTAAGGCGGGCGCGCGATCACGCGCGGCTGGTGCGCCCGCCATCCCTCGATCGGCGGCTAGGCCGCGACGGGAGCGCCGGCGAGCCGCTCGGCGAGCCGGACGAGCGCGGCGACGCCGGGCGCGTCCGGATCGACGTCGATCGGGGCGATCCCCTCCCGGTCGGCGGCGGCGATGACGGGATCCTCGGGGATGACGACGATCTCCCGATCGCCGACAACCTCGCGAATGAGCTCGACATCGGACTCGTCGCGCACGCGGTTGGCGATCACGACGATCTCCGAGACGCCGTCGACCTGCTGGACCGCGCGGCGCGCGACCTCGAGCGCCTTGCCGCTCGGGTTGGCGACGACGAGCACGACATCGACCTGGCCCGGCTCGAGCTTCTCGACCGTGCTCAGGCCCGCCTCGAGGTCGCAGATGACCGTGCGCTCGCCGTGCTCGAGCTGTCGCACGAGGTTGGCCGGATTGACGCCGCAGCACATGCAGCCCGGGTCGATGACGTCCAGCCGCGACGCGACGACCAGGCGCACGCCGTCGGGCGCGTCGGCCCCGAAGCGCTCGATGATCCCCTCGAGCGTGGGCTCGTGCTCCGCGTCGCCGTCGGCGATCGCCTGCCGCGCGGCGAGGACCAGCTCGGTCTGGTCGGCGCCGACGCCGAGCGACACGCCGAGCATCGGGTTGAGGTCTGCGTCGAGCGCGAGCACGTTGTGGCCCGCGCGCGCGAGGGCCCGTGCGACCGTGCCCGAGACGGTCGTCTTGCCTACTCCGCCCTTGCCGGCGACGGCGATCTTCATGTCCGCATCACACAGGTCAGGCTACACCTACGCAGAAGCGCGCGCCAGCGCATCCGGGTCGCGCAGCCGGGGCCCCGTCGCCGAGCAGCGGGAGCACCGGCGGCCGCCGGGCCATCCGGCGCATCGAGGCCGCGAGTAGACGCCGACGGCGCTGGACGCCGTCGGCAGGCGCCCGCAGGCGGCGATCGTATGGCAGCCTTTGCGCACGGTGTGACCCGCGAGCTCTACATC
>DATMJM010000487.1:0-2271 GCA_035553935.1 Solirubrobacteraceae bacterium | reverse complement strand
AACCCGCCCGTGCGCGCGCTCGCGGCACGCGGGCTGCTGCCGGGCATCGCGCTGCTCGAGACGACCGGGCGCAAGAGCGGCGAGCCGCGCCGGACGCCCGTATCCGACGGCCTGGAGCGCGGCACGGACACCTTCTGGATCGTCGCCGAGATGGGCCGCGGCGCGGGCTACGTGCGCAACATCGAGGCCGACCCGCGCGTGCGCGTCCGCGTCCGCGGCCGCTGGCGGACAGGGACGGCCCGCGTCCTCGACGACGAGGATCCGCATGCCCGCCTGCGCTCGCTCTCGCCGATCAACGCGACGGGCGTGCGCGCGCTGGGCAGCGACCTGCTCGTCGTGCGCGTCGACCTCGACCCGGAGGGCGCTCAGCGGTCGGGACGCTCCGGATAGACGTCGTCGATCGTCACGAGCGCGAGGTACGGCGCCCCGGCGGCGGCCTCGATGCGCTCGCCGCCGCCGGCGAGGCGGTCGAGCACGCTGACGACGCCGCAGATCTCGTGGCCCGCCTCCTGGAGCGCCTCGATCGCCGCGATCGTGGAGCCGCCGGTGCTGACGACGTCCTCGACGACGAGGCAGCGATCGCCGGGGTCGAGCAGCGGCCCCTCGATGCGCCGGGACAGACCGTGGCTCTTGACCTCCTTGCGCACGAAGAAGCCCTTGACGTCGGCGCCGCCGGCGAGCGCCGCGCAGGTGACGGCGTCGGCGCCCATCGTCATCCCGCCGACGGCGGTGGCGCTCCAGTGCGCCGCGCGCTGCGCGAGCAGCTCGCCGAGCGCCACGAATCCCGGGCGCCGCAGGATCGCGCGCTTGGCATCGACGTAGTACTGCGCCTTCATCCCGCTCGTCAGCGTCACCTCCCCGATGACGAGCGCGTGCTCGCGCAGCTCCTCGGCCAACCGTCCATGCGCGCTCATCGCTCGCGTACCTTAGACGCGTGGTCGAACGCGTACTGCGAACGCTCGCCATCGCCCTCAGCCTCGTCATCGCGGCCGGCTTCGCGCTGTTCGCGTTGGACGACATCGACCGTGCGTCGAGCGCCTCGCGCGACCGAATCATCGGCGAGTCGCAGGCGGCCGATCCGACGCCTCGCGGCGAGCGCGAGCGCGAGCGGCGCAACGGCGACGTGCGCGAGGTCGTCGACGACGTCAACGACGTCCTGCTCAGGCCCTTCGCCGCGATCGCCGAGGACGACGGGAGCCGCTGGGTGAGGCGCGGCGTGCCCGCGCTGCTCGGGCTGCTGGTCTACGGGTTCGGGCTCGGGTTCCTGGCGCGCTACGCGAAGGGGCGCGGGTAGCGCGGGCGCTCCGCCTGCGGCCAACGGCGCCCGCGCGGCACGCCGGACGCGCCGATCCGCTACGGGTACACGTCGACCGGCGTCCCGATCCTGATCCAGTTGAAGAGGCTCTTCGCGTCGGGGATCGGCACGCGCAGGCAGCCGTGACTGGCGGGGTACGTCGGCACGGAGTGGTAGCCGTGGGTCGCGTAGCCGCGGATGAAGTACGCCGAGTGGACCATGCCCAGCGAGTTGGTGCCCGGCGTCTTGAGGTAGACCTTGAACGAGCCGATCACCGTCGGCGTGCTCGGCGCGCCCGACGAGACCGGGTAGATGCGCCGTACGCGGCCGCCCTCGATCAGCGCGATGACCTGGCGCGAGAGGTCGGCCTCGATGTGGCGCCCGTGGCGGGGAAACCTGATCCGGAAGCGCCCGCCGCCGCGGGCGAGCCGGCGCATGACCGCCGTCGAGGCGCTCGTCGTGCGCGCCATCCCGGTGACCTTGCGGAACGCCAGCACCGCGCGCGCGGTGCGCGCGTCGAACGAACCCGGCGATCCGGTGACGTAGCCCAGGCGGCGCAGGCGGCGCTGCAGCGCGCGGATCGACGCCGCGCCGCTGCTCGGCACGACGCGGCGCGGGAGGACGTCGACCGGGCGCGCCTCGGCGGTGAACGCGGCGAGCGCCGGCGACGCGGCATGCGTCGCCGTGATGTGCAGCCTGCCGGGCCGGGGCGGCTTGTAGGACAGCAGGATGCCGCCGCTGCCGTCGGCCTGCGGCTGCAGGGCGACCCGGCGCGCGGCCCGCTTCTTGCCGCCGATGAAGAACCGCACGGTGACGGTCTCTCCGGGTACGAAGGCGCTCGTCGTGCCGCGGACGCGCACGCGCGCCCCGTGCAGCACCGTCGACCGGGCGCCGCCGCCGCGCCCGTCCAGGCGCAGATGGCGCTGAAGGTCGAGCGCGTCGGCGGCGCCCGGTCGACGGTGCTGCACGGGGCGCGC
>DATMJM010000486.1:0-3354 GCA_035553935.1 Solirubrobacteraceae bacterium | reverse complement strand
CTGCGCGACCTCGCGCGACGTGCCGGGCCGGGGCCGCTGGACACGCTCGTCGCGGCGATCCTCCTGCAGCGCGACTCCGGCGGCGACCTCGCCGCGCTGCTGCGCGGGCTCGCCGCGGCGCTCGAGGAGCGCGCGCGGGTCGTCGCCGACGCGCGCTCGGCGACCGAGCAGGCGCGCTTCACGGCGCTGCTCGTGGCGGCGCTGCCGGCCGCAGGGATCGCGCTCGGCGAGCTCGCGCAGCCCGGGCTCCTGCTCGCGCTCGCGTCGTCGACGCTGACGGCCGCGATGGTCGCCGCCGCGCTGGCGCTGGAGGCCCTCGCGTTCGCCTGCGTGCGGCGGATCGCCCGGATCGGCGCGCGCGCATGAGCGTCGCGCTGCTGCTTGCGCTGGCGTCCGCCGGCTGCGCGGCGGCGGCGCTGGTCGAGCTGCTCGACGCCCCGCGCCGCGTTTGCGGTGGCGCCGGCGCGACCCCCGACGCCGAGCTGCCGAACCGCCGGCTTGCGCGGATGACCGTGCGGCTCGCGCAGGTCGCGCGGCGCGCCGGCATGCGCGGCGCGGCCGGCGACCTCGATGCGCGGATCGCGGCGGCCGGGACGCCGCTGGGCCTCGGCGCCGGCGACGTCGTCGCGCTGAAGGGCGCGGCCGCGCTCGCCGGGCTCATGGCCGCCGCCCCGCTCGCGGGCGTGCTGCCGGGGCGGCTCGGGATCGCCGTCGCGCTGGCCGCGCCCGCGGCGGGCTTCGTGGCGCCGGACGTCGCGCTCGAGCGGCGCGCACGCGTGCGCGGGCAGCGGATCGCCGCCGAGCTGGCCGACGTCCTGGACCTGCTGCGCGTCGCGGTCGCCGCAGGCCTGCCGGTGGGACGCGCGATGGGGGAGGTGGGCCGGCGGATGAGCGGCGTGCTGGCCGCCGAGCTCGACGCCGCGGCGGCGCGGATGCAGCTCGGCGCGCCGCGCTCGCAGGCGCTGGGGACGCTCGTCGCGCGCTGCCCGGCCGCCGGCGTCGCCACGCTCGCGGCAGCGATCGCCCGCGCCGACCGCCACGGCGCTCCGCTGGCCCCGGCGCTCGAGGCGCTCGCGACGCAGGCGCGCGCCGAGCAGGCCAGGATCCTGCGCGACGCCGCCTCGCGCGCGGCGCCGAAGATCCAGCTCGTCGTCGCGCTCGTGCTCGTGCCGGCCGTGATGCTGCTCGTCGCGGCCGTGCTGTTGCACGGGCTGGCCGGCTCGGGCTAGGCGGCAAGGCGCCGGACGTAGCATTCGGCGCCCGACCCGCAGAACGTCCGTCCAGTTTCCGCGTCTCGGCAGGAGCAGTAGTCTCTGCGTCCGATGGGTGCAGGGAACCGATTCCCGTGCGTGGAGGCATACCGGATGCTGAAGGTCTGCATAGCCGACGACCACCTGCTCATTCTCAATGCGGTGCGCGCCGCCTTGATGCAGGCGGGCGACATCGACGTCGTCGGAGCCGCGCACTCCGGGAGGGAGGTCCTCAAGCTCGTCGAGCAGCACGAGCCCGACCTCGTCCTGCTCGACCACCGGATGCCGGACGTCGATGGCCTGAGCTGCCTGAAGACGATCAAGCAGCGGTGGCCGCAGGTGCAGGTGGTGATGCTCTCCGCCTCGGAGGACACCAAGCAGATCGCCGAGGCGCTCGACGCCGGCGCCAGCGCCTACATCGGCAAGCGCATCAACCCCCAGGATCTCGCCTCGGCGCTACGCCAGGTCGTCGCGGGCGTCGTCTATCAGCGTTCAGCCGACTCCGTGGAGGACAGCGAGAGCGCCGGCGCCCCGGATCGCGGCGAGGAGCTGACGAAGCGCGAGCGCACCCTGCTGGAAGCCGTCGCCCGCGGCCTCAGCACGAAGGCGATCAGCCGCGAGCTGTGGATCAGCGAGAAGACCGTCAAGTTTCACCTGACGAACATCTATCGCAAGCTGGGCGTGCACAACCGCACGGGCGCGATGCGCTACGCGTTCGACCACGGCCTCGTCACGTCGAGAGTAGACGAGAACGAAGCGGCCGCCGCCAGCGCCTGACGCCTGTCAGCTCAGCGCGCCCACCGCGACATGTCCTGCGTCAGTGCCCGCGACTTGCCGGCTCGAGCGGCGCGAAGCCGACGTGGATGTGGTCGGCGTGGTCACCCATCGCGAACGTGTTCTCCGCGCGCTCGAACGTCATCAGGCTGATGATCTGGTCGGGCCGCATCGCGCCGCGCAGCGTGAGCAGCTCGCGGATCGTCGCCTCGGTCACCGAGCCCGAGCCCTGATGGCCCATGATCGGGATGCCGTTGATCGCCGAGATGTCGACGGCGTTGCCGCTGGAGTGATGGGAGACGTTGCCGGACTTCGTGTAGAAGCCGTGGCCGCACTCGAGGCTCGACACCGTCGGGTGCAGGCCCGACCACGCCAGGAAGCGCAGCAGGATGAGCACGCGCCGGTCGATCCGGTGCGCCTCGATGTCCTCGCGGCCGCACTCGTACAGGGTGATGCGCCGATCGGCGAGCACCTGCTTCTCCAGCCGCCGGCCGCCGGCCTCGAAGAGCTTCGACAGCATGCGGGTGCGATCGCCCTGCTGGTCGGCGATCCGCTCGGCGCGCAGCAGGACCGAGTCGACGTACCAGCCTGCGTGGTTGTAGGCGAAGATCGCGCGCCGCAGGTTCGCCACGCCGCCGGCGGCGTCGAGATAGCGGGCGGCGGCGAAGATCGCGTCGCGCGGGTTGTCGGGGTCCTTCACGCCGTTGCGATCGGCGTCGACGCCGTAGGCCTTCCAGGTGTCCGGCATGAACTGCATCCAGCCCCTCGCGCCCGCCGACGACACGGCCACGTTGCGGCCGAAGTCGGTCTCGATCTCGTTGATCGCGGCGAGGATCGGCCACGGGATGTCGTAGCGCTTGCCGGCCTCCCTGTAGAGCCTGATGAGGAAGCGCGGGACGACCGCCTCGTCGCTGACGTAGAGGACCGGCTTGCGCGGACCCTCCACGCTGATGGCGACGTCCTTGCGCACGTCCGTCGTGCTCTCGGGGCGCTTCGCGCGCGACGTGACGCCGTGGCGCAGCTTCGTCGCCGCGCGTCGCTGCGCGCGGCGGCCCGCCTTGCCGGCCGACGCACGCCTGCGGGACGTGAGCTTCCGCTCGGGCGCGGTCGTCGTCTGCGACGCCCCGCGCTGCACCGCCGACGACGACGTCGGCTTCGTCGCCGGCGCGGCGGCTGCGGTGCCGGCGGCGGTCGAAGCGGCTGCGGTGCCGGCGGCGGTCGAAGCGGCGGTCGGCGGGACGGCGGCGGAATGCGCGGCGGCGGGGGGCTGCGCGGTCGCGGCGGCGAGCGCGGCCGGGCCCTGCGGGGCGGCGGGCTGCGCCGGCCCCCC
>DATMJM010000485.1:0-2159 GCA_035553935.1 Solirubrobacteraceae bacterium | reverse complement strand
CGCGCCGCGGGCATCGGCTGCCGCGCGCGCAAGCTCGGCGTCGCCGGCGCGTTCCACTCGCCGCTGATGGCGCCCGCCGCCGAGGCGCTCGCCGCGGCGCTCGAGCGCACGCCCGTCCGGGAGCCGGAGTTCCCGGTGCTGTCCAACGGCAGCACGCTGCCCTTCGAGGACGTCCGCGCCGAGCTGGCCGAGAACCTGCTCAAGCCGGTGCGCTGGCGCGAGATCCTCATCGAGCTGCAGGCGCGTGGCGCGACGGAGTTCGTCGAGTGCGGCCCCGGCTCGGTGCTCAAGGGCCTCGTCAAGCGAACGCTCAGGGCGGTGGCGTGACGGTGAAGGCCGGCGTCATAGGCATCGGGTCGGCGCTGCCCGAGCACATCGTCACCAACAAGGACTTCGAGGCCTACCTCGACACGACGGACGCGTGGATCCGGCGCCGCACCGGGATCCGCGAGCGCCGCCACCTCAACGGCTCGGTGACGCTCACCGACCTCGCGCTGCAGGCCTGCCGCGACGCGCTGCAGGACGCCGGCGTCGACGCCGCGGGAGTCGACCACGTCATCGTTGCCACGTTCACCCCCGACCGGCTCATGCCGGGCCTCGCGCCGAAGCTCGCCAAGCTGCTCGGCACCCGCGGCGCCGGCGCGATCGACGTCAACGCCGCCTGCGCCGGCTTCCTCTACGGCCTCGACCAGAGCGCGGCGCTGATCGAGTCCGGCCGGGTCGAGCGCGCGCTCGTCGTCGGCGCCGAGGCGCTCAGCCGCGTGACCGATCCGCACGATCGCGGCACCGCGATCCTGTTCGCCGACGGCGCCGCCGCAGTCGTCGTCGAGGCCGCGGAGATCGAGCACGGGTGCTCCCCTTTTGTGCTGGCCTCCGACGGCGAGCACGGCGACCTGCTGTACGCAGATCGCGAGGAGCGGCTGCTGCGGATGGAGGGCCAGGAGGTCTACCGACACGCCGTCGAGCGGATGGTCGAGGCGACGGCGGAGGCGCTGCGGCGCGCCGATCTGACCGTCGACGACATCGATGTGCTGATCGTGCACCAGGCCAACCAGCGCATCATCGACGCCGCGGCACGGCGCCTGAAGGTGCCCGAGGAGAAGGTCTTCGCCAACGTCGACACGATCGCCAACACGTCGAGCGCCTCGATCCCGCTGGCCCTGCACCACGCCGAGCAGCGCGGCCGGCTGAAGCCCGGCGACACCGTGGCGCTGGCCGCGTTCGGCGGCGGCTTCGTCTGGGGCGCGGGGATCGTCTGCTGGAAGGAGCGCGTCCATGCCCGCGCCTGACGGGGCTGTCGCGCTCGTGACCGGCGGCGGTCGCGGGATCGGCAAGGCGATCGCCGAGCGGCTCGCCGAGGACGGCTTCACCGTCGTCACGCTCGGGCGCACGAGCGGCGACGTGCAGGCCGACGTCGGCGACCCGGCCTCCGTGGAGGCCGCCTTCGCCGAGGTGCACAAGCGCTTCGGGCCGGTCCTCGTGCTCGTCAACAACGCCGGAGAGCGTCAGGACGGCCTCGTGATCCGCATGAAGCCCGACCAGTGGGAGTCGGTGATCGACACGAACCTCAACGGCGCCTTCCACTGCATCCGCCGCGCGCTGGACGACATGCTCAGCGCGCGCTGGGGGCGGATCGTGAACATCTCGTCGGTCGTCGCCGAGCGCGCCAACCCGGGGCAGGCCAATTACGGCGCCGCGAAGGCGGGGATGCTGTCGCTGACGCGCACGATCGCGCGCGAGATGGCGCGCAAGGGGATCACCTGCAACGCCGTGACGCCGGGCGTCATCGAGACGGACATGACGACGGATGTCGCAGACAAGCTGCTGGCCGGAGTTCCCGCCGGCCGGATCGGGCGGCCGGAGGAGGTCGCACACGCCGTCTCCTTCCTCTGTTCGGATGGAGCCGCATACGTCAACGGGGCCACGCTCGCCGTCGATGGCGCGCTGGCCGCATGAACCCGAGAAGGAGCATCACGCATGGCTGTATCTGAGAACGACGTCCTGGAAGAGATCCGCGACCAGCTCGAGGCGATCAAGGTGCCGGGCGCGCGCGAGGCGACGCCCGACAACACCTGGACTGACCTCGACGTCGACTCGCTCGACCTCGTCGAGCTCGTCAAGGCGCTCGAGGACCGCTTCGGCATCACGATCTCCGACGA
>DATMJM010000484.1:0-2091 GCA_035553935.1 Solirubrobacteraceae bacterium | reverse complement strand
GTGCGCACGTAGTCATCGAGAACCCGATGAGCGAGGACGACGCGAACATGCGCACGACGCTGCTCGCCTCGCTGCTCGACGTCGCGCGCCGCAATGCCGCGCGCGGGCAGGGCGTGCCCGGGATCTTCGAGTCCGGCCGCGTCTACCTGACGGGATCGCGCACGCTGCCGCACGAGCACCACGCGCTCGGCGCGCTCGTCGCCGGCGACGTCTTCGCGGCCAAGGGCTATCTCGAGGCGGTGCTCGCCGCGCTGCGCGTTGACGCGTCGTTCGCCGCGGCGCCGCAGCCGTTCCTGCATCCGGGCCGCAGCGCCGTCGTGACGGCCGGAGGGCGGCGCGTGGGCTGGGTCGGCGACGTGCACCCGCTCGTCGCGCGCGAGTGGGACCTCGAGCGCGTCGCGGCATTCGAGGTCGACCTCGACGCCGTCATCGCAGGGGCGAACATCGTGCGCGACTACCAGGACCTCACGTCGTTTCCGGAGTTGCGCGAGGACATCGCGATCGTCGTCGACGAGACGGTTGCGGCTGCGACGGTGCTCGACGCGGTGCGCGCCGCCGGCGGAAGGCTGCTCGCGCGCGCCGAGGTCTTCGACGTCTACCGCGGCGAGCAGATCGCCCCCGGGCGCACGTCGCTGGCGATCGCGCTGACCTTCCGCGCCGACGACCGCACGCTGACCGACGAGGACGTGGCGCCGGTGCGCGCGAAGATCGTCGAGCGCCTGGCGGACGAGCTGGGCGGTGAGCTGCGTGGCTAGCTCGCCGACGGTGATCGTCGCCGGCGCCTCGGGCTACACCGGCGCGCTCGCCGCGCGGCTCGTCGACCGCCATCCGCACTTCTCGCTGCACGCGATCACGAGCCGCAGCGACGCCGGCCGCGCGCTCAACGAGCTGTACCCGCACCACCGCGTGCGCGCGGTCCTCGAGGAGCTCGACGTCGACCGCCACGGCGACGTCGACGCCGCGATCGTCGCCTACCCGCACGGGGTGTCGGCGCCGGTCGTCGCGGCGCTGCGCGAGCGGGGCGTGCGCGTCGTCGACCTCTCGGCCGACTTTCGCCTGCGCGATCGCGCCACGTACGAGCACTGGTACGGCGAGCATGGCGCGCCGGACCTCTTCGGCTGCGGCGTGTACGGCCTGTCGGAGGTGTACGCCGACCTGCTGCCCGACGCCGACCTCGTCGCCAACCCCGGCTGCTTTCCGATCGCGACGCTGCTGGCGCTTGCCCCGCTGGCGCGCGCGGGAGCGATCGCCGACGTCGTGGTCGACGTGAAGTCCGGCGTCTCGGGCGCCGGCCGCGCCGCGACGCAGCGCACGCATTTCGTGACGGTCGACGAGAACGTCGTCGCCTACGGCGTCGCCGGCCACCGCCACGCGCCGGAGGTCGACCAGGAGCTCGCGCTGCTCGGCGCGCCGGTCACCGCGACCGTCCAGCCGCACCTGCTGCCGATCGACCAGGGCGAGCTGGTCTCCTGCTACGTCACCACGACGCGGGAGTACAAGCAGTCCGAGCTGGACGCCGCCTACGGCGCGTGGGCCGCGGCGCACCCGTTCGTCGAGATGTCCGCCGCGCCGCCGGGCGTACGCGACGTGCGCGACACGAACATCTGCGCGCTGCACGCGCGCGCCGACGCGCGCACCGGCAAGGTGCTCGTCTTCTCGGCGATCGACAACCTCTGGAAGGGGTCGGCCTCGCAGGCGATCCAGAACCTCAACCTCATGTTCGGCCTGCCCGAGACGGCGGGGATCGAGCCGTGACGAGCACGCAGGGCTTCTTCGCCTCGCGCTGGGTGTCGCAACCCGCGCACGTGACCGCGACCCCGGGCGGGCTGCCGGCGGGCTTTCGCGCCGCGTCGGCCGGCGCGGGGATCAAGCCCGGCGGTGCGATCGACCTCGGGCTGCTCGTCTGCGACTCGGCGCAATGCGTCAGCGCCGCGCGCTACACGCGCTCGGGCGTGCTCGCCGCGCCTGTGCTCGTCTCGCGTGACGAGACCACCGACAACGCCGTGCGGGCCGTCGTCGCCAACTCCGGCAACGCCAACGCCGCGACCGGCCCCGACGGCATGCACGCCGCGCGCGCCATGCAGCAGGCGA
>DATMJM010000483.1:0-7913 GCA_035553935.1 Solirubrobacteraceae bacterium | reverse complement strand
GTGCGCCCAGGGCCAGGTCGCGGCGAGGCGCAGGCGTGCGTGGCGCCCGCTGATCGCTAGGCGCGCGGCGGTGTGCAGTAGGCGGTAGCGCAGGCGCTTGGGTTCGCAGCGCGCGAGCTCGCCGCCGAGCAGCAGCGTCTGTGTCCAGGCGATCAGGTCGTGGGCGAGCATCACGAGTGCCAGCCACACCTTGTTGTGTTCGAAGTCGCGAAACGGGAGGTTCTGCAGGCCGGTCTGCTTGTCGTTGCGGATGTGGTCCTCGACGCGCGCGCGGGCGCGGTGGCGGCATTCCAACAGTGCGATGTCAAGGTCGGTTGGTCGGTCAGGATCGCTTGGAAGCGGTGGCCGTCATGGTCGGTGAACGACAGCTGCGCGCCGGGGTGCGCGCGCTCCCGGCGAACGACACCCGCGACCCCTTGGGCCAGTCAGCGAGGTCCAGGCCGCCGAGCTCGGCGACGTGGCCGTTGGGGCGCTCAGCGCCGTGCTGGTCGACGGCCGCGACCCAGTCTGCGTCGGCGATCTGCAGGATCTGCTCGCGCACGTTCTCGCGCAGTCCAGCCCGACGGAGAAGTGGATGTTCGCGTCGTGCGCCCAGTCAAGCAGTTCGTGGCAGGCGCCCGCGCTGTCAACGCGCAGCAGCACCTTGATCGTCTCGATGTGCTCGCGCGGGATCTGGTCGAGGGCCGCTTCGGCGACCGCGATCTGATCGGCGGCGTTGGTCGCGCCGGCGTTGCCGGGACGCAACGTCGCGGCCATCGACTCGCGTGTCTGGTCGCAGTAGGCGAGTATCGGATGAAAGCCCTAGCCGCCCTTGAAGTTGCCGGCTGCGCCCTCCTTGTCGGAATGGCTGGCAAGCAGCGTCGCGTCGACGTCGATCGTCACCGCTGGCGGTGGCCCCGTGAGCTTCCAGACCTGCTCGCGCGCTTGCGCATGGGCGCGCTCGAGCGCCTCGAGTGTCCCCGGCGTCGACGCGATCTTGTCGATCACGCGAAACGCCGTCGAGTCCGACGCGACCGCCCCAAACAGATCGACCTGATCGCGCACCGCACGCAGATCGGCCAGACAATCGCCGCCGTCGGCGAGCATCACCGCCAGATCGCGGATCACGCGCCCCGGATCGTGGCCGGCGTCGCGCTCACGCAAGCCCGACAGCTCGTCTGACAGCGCCGCCGTCAGCCCAACGCGATCAGCAACGCCCGCCAGCAACCCGCTGCCGGCATGCGAGACGAGCCGCGCTCCGTCCGCCGTGACTTCTACCGTGAAACGGCGCCCATCGCGCATCACCTGCAAGGTGAGCCTCCCGAGTCGGTCCTTCGAGCTTCGACACCCGAAGAATCCCTGCTCAGGCGGACAGTTCAGCGGCCCCGGTCATCGGGGCCGCTACTGGTTGATGCACGATCCGGGCTAGTGCGAGGCAGCTCACGACCGGGCACTGTCATGCGGTACCGACCCGCGAATCTCAGAGTGACCAGCCAGTCGTTGCCATCGCGCGCCGGCCGCCCGACCCCAGCCCACACACCACCATGACCACCAACACGCCCCAACACCAACCGCCGCTTGACAACGGCGTCCATCTCAGTATTCGTACGCGTTACGCTTTCGTCCATGTGCATGCAGTGCATGGCGGGCGCGATGGTCGCCGGCGCCGGAGCGACTAGGGTGCGGGCCTGGCTCATCGCGCGCGCGCCACTGTGGCTGACCCGCCGCCGCCGGAACGCGCTGACGCGTGGGCTGCTCGTCGCGGGCGTCATCGGGGCCGGCCTGATCGGGGCTCCGCCGGCCTAAGCGGACGGCACAGTCGCGTCCAGGGCCGCCGAAGTGCTAGGCCGCGCGGCGCTCAGCTGACGATCGTCAGCCGAGGCGGGCGCCGCCCCGTGAGCCGCTCGAGCTGCAGTGTCTCGGCGGCGAACGCGGCCGCGCACGAATGGCGCTTGGCGAGCATGGCGGCCGCCGCAACGTCCGGCTGCGCGGGCACGCCGACGCTCGATCGCGGCCAGCAAGCCGTCGATGTCTTCGGGCTCGTACGTGCGCACGGCCCCGCGCAGGAGCGCGGCTGAAGGCGCCGTCGAGCACGTCACGACAGAGGCGCCGCAGGCGGCCGCCTCGAGTCCGACGAGTCCGAACGTCTCGCGCGCGCCGGGCAAGACGACGACCCGCGCGCTTGTATACCAGCGAGCCAGGCGCTCGCGCTCGCCGATGACGGGATGGACCACCGCACGCGCTCGGCGATGCCGAGCCGCTCCGCCACCCGACGCAATTGCTGCGCCAGCGGACCACCGCCGACGAACTTCAGCTGCCACGGCTCGGTCGCACGCGCCGCTGCATGCAGCAGCTCGCCGACGCCCTTGTCGCGCGTGAGCCGCCCGGCGTAGAGCACGTGGTCCTGGCGGCGCACGTTCGGCCGCGGCACGAACGCCGGGTGCAGCCCGAAGCGCAGCGGGATCGCCGTCGGGTGCGCGCGGTGCGCGCGCGCATCGACGACGACCATGACGGCGTCCGCCTCGTCGTGCGCGCGCCGCGCCCATGCGCGCAGGAGCGGGTGCGCCGGCCGTGCCGGACCGCGACGACCGGCGCGCCGAACTCGCGCGCGGTCTGCGTCACGCGCAGCCCCGGCCGGAACGCGTGTCGCCGTCCGCGTGGCGCTCGGCGCATCCGGGCACGATCACGTGGTGCTCGAGCAGGCCGGACCTCTGCGCCCACGCGGCCTTCGCGTCGAGGTACGTGCGAATCCGGTCGCCGCGCTCGCCGTGCAACAGCGCGATGTCGACCACGCGCAGCGGCACGCGCGGGAGTGCCTCCGTGCGCGGCCGCGACCGGCGCGCGCGCAGCCGCCGCGACGCCTCGATGACCATCGCCTCACGCGGCACGGCTGATGCCCTGGGCTGCCGTCGGCTCGAGCGCGCGCCGATAGCCGTCGGCGAGTCGCTGCAGCGAGCGTTCCCAGGAGCGTTGCGCGACGGTGCGCAGTGCGTTGGCGGCGAGCCACTCGCGCTCGGGCGGCTGAGCCGCGAGCTGCACCACCGCGTCGGCGAGGGCGCCTGCGTCTGCCGGGCACA
The DNA here is from genome assembly GCA_035553935.1 of Solirubrobacteraceae bacterium. Lineage (GTDB taxonomy): Bacteria > Actinomycetota > Thermoleophilia > Solirubrobacterales > Solirubrobacteraceae > CADCVQ01. The sequence goes on along the minus strand of DATMJM010000483.1, from coordinate 4,857 downwards.
GGCGCCCCGTGACCGCGTCGGTGACGATGCTCATCGGCCCGCCTTCGTCGACGGCCACGACCGGCAGGCCGCTCGCCTGCGCCTCGAGCAGGACCTGGCCGAACGTGTCCGTGCGGCTGGCGAAGAGGAAGATGTCGGCGCTCGCGTAGGCGGCGGCGAGCGCGTCGCCGTCCAGCCAGCCGAGGAACGTCGCGTGCGCGCCGAGCCGCGCGCGCAGGACGTGCTCCTCGGGGCCGCCGCCGGCGAGCGCGAGGTGCAGGCGCGGATCGCGCTCGCGCGCCTCCAGGAAGGCGTCGGCGAGCAGGTCGGCGCCCTTCTCGCGTGTCAGCCGCCCGGCGTACAGGACGGTGATCTCGCCCGGCAGGAGGTGCGGGTCGCGCCGCGCCGGGGAGAAGCGGCCGGTGTCGACGCCGCGGTCCCAGCGGCCGATGCGCTCGTCGGGGATGCCCATCTCGCGCAGCACCGCGTCCGACGCCCTGCTCGGCGACAGGACGCGGTGGCACTGGCCGTAGAAGGCGGCGATCGCGATCCGCGCCGCGAGCTCGAGCGCCGGATCCTGCGAGCGCAGGCCGGCGTAGGCGGCAAGCTCGGTGTGGTAGCTGCCCAGCACCGGCAGCCCCATCGCGCGGGCGATGACGGCGGCGGCCGCGCCGCTGGGGCCGGGCGAGCAGAGGTGCACGAGGTCGTAGCGGCCCTCGGCGAGCGCGTCGACGATCGCCGGCAGGCTCGGCACGCCGACCTTCAGCCCGGCGTAGAACGGGATGTCGACCTCCGCGACGGCGCTGAGGCGCCGGTCGACGTTGTGGTCGGTGCCGACGACCTCGACCTCGAAGCCGGGCACGCCGCGGTCGCGCAACTCGTCGAGCGTGTGCGTCACGCCGTGCATCGCGCCGACGGCGTCGGCGACGAGCGCGACGCGCAGTGGTTCACCGTCACGGCGCGCGAGCTTGGCCTTCTCGCGGCCGAGGAACGCGGCCGCGGGCGCGTACGGGATCGCCGCGAGGCAGGCCTCGAACAGCGTGGCGCCGGCGCCGGCGAGGTCGGCACCGTCGGGCGTCGTGGCGGTCGCCGCGATCTGGCCGACCGCCCGCGCGAGCTTGCGCTCGTGGATGCGACGCGCGCGGCGATACAGGTCGGCGTGCGAGAAGTCGTCGTCCTGCAGCAGCGCGATCAGGTCGGTCTCACAGAGGTCCAGCTCGACGGCTGCCAGCCACGCGCGCAGCAGGGCGCGCGCGTCGTCGGATCGCAGGCCGGTGCTGGCATGGCTGGCGCGCGCATCGCCCTCCTTCATGAGCCGCCGGACCATCGTGAAGATCGCCGCCGGGTCGGGTGCCCCGTCGCCCTCGGCTCCGCGCCCGAGCGCGCGGACGGCGAGCGCCATCGCGGCGTGCGTCCACTTCTCGGCGCTGCCGTGCTGGCCACGCGGCATGGCGTCGCCGGCGACGACCCGGTCGAGGAACGCGCGCCACGTCGCGCACGCCGGCGTCTGCGTGAACGTGCGCCCGACGTCGATGCCGGCGTGGTCGTCGGAGCCACCGACGCCGGTGCCGCCGTGCGTCTCGATGTAGACCTCGGCGGGCGCGTTGAGCTCGCGTGCGCGCGCGCCGTTGCGCGTCTCCCAGATCGAGAACAGCTGCGCGAGGCGGCGACGGTGGCGCGGCAGCAGCGGTGCCTCGACGGCGTAGAACGGATGCGCGAGCGCGCACGCGATCTGCCGCTCGCGAAGCTCTTCGGCGACGCCCTCGACGTCGCCGGCGAGCGCCTGCAGGCGCTCGTGATCGTCCGGGGTGATCCCCCAGACAAGAATGTGCACCGCTTGGCGTTCGCCGCGAAACCACGCCGTCAGCTCCTCGGAGACGAACGCGTCGTCGTAGCGCTCGGCGAGCTCGAGCGCACCGTCGATCGTGTCGTGGTCGGTGATCGTCACGAAGTCCATCCCGCGGCGCTTTGCGAGCTCGTAGACCTCCTGCGGGGGCGTCGCGCATTCCGGCAGCCCGAGCGCGCGCTGCACGCCCAGCCTGCTGACCGCCGACGCCGTCGAATGGCAGTGCAGGTCGACCCGGCTGGTCGCTTGAGGGGTCATCGTTGCTCCCTTGATCGGCATTTCGTCTCGTCTCTGTCGCGCATAATTTGGCCTGCAAAGGCGCGGGTTTTGTGAACGGGTTGAGAGCGAGACGTAATGTTGCTGTGAACCGCTGGTGGGACCGCCGGGGCGCCGGAGAAGCTCTCGGTCATGCCGGTCGACACCGCCGCGGTCACCGATGGTCTCGTGTTGTCGCGCGCCGGGCTGCGCGTAGAGATCGCCCGGCGGCCGTTCGCGATCGACGTGCGGCGCGACGCTCGCCGTCTCGTGCGCGGCCTCGGGATCTGGTGCGCCGACGGCGACGTCGGCGACCAGTTCGTCCAGTTCACCGAGGGCGTCATCGCCGCCGAGGCGCTCGAGGTCGCCGAGCGCGTGGCATCCGCCACGCTCGCCGAGCCGCTGGCCGATGGCGCCGAGCTCGCGCTGCGCTTCGACAGCGGGCGGCGCGGGCGCCTGCGCGTGACGCTGCCCACCGCCGGCACCGTCGCGCTCGAGCTCGAGGTGGACGGCCTGCCGCTGCGTCACGCGGTCGGCTGGGAGGCGCGCGCCGACGAGCACTTCGCGGGCCTCGGCGCGCGCCACGCGCTGCGCGTCGACCACGCCGGCCGCCGCATCCAGCTCGGCGCTGACCGCGCCTACACCGGCCCGGACTGCCCGGCCGACATGCTCGCGATCGGCGGCGTGCCGCAGGGCGACTACGCGCCCGCGCCGTGGTTTCAGTCCTCGCGCGGCTATGCGGTGCACGCCGGCGGCCACGGCAACGGCATGCGCTTTCATTTCGACGCCGACGGTACGACCGTCTCGGCGCGTGCGCGCGCCGGCCCGCTGCGGCTCACGCTGCTGACGGATCCGTCGCCGGCGGCCCGGCTGCGCCGCCATCTGCACGCGAGCGGCCTGCCGCCGGTGCTGCCCGAATGGGGCTACGGCTTCTGGAAGTCGCGCGACGTCTACGGGCATCAAAGCGAGGTCGAGGACGACTTCCGCGGCTGCGACGGACATGCGATCCCGCTCGATGCGCTCGTGCTCGATTCGCCCTGGGAGACGCAGTACAACACCTGGCTCCCCAACCCGCACCAGTTCCCGGACTTCGCGGGCATGGTGCACGGGCTGCGCGATGCCGGCGTGCGCACCGTCGTATGGGTCACGCCGTGGGTCAACGTCGACTCCTCGGAGGGACAGACGCCGCCCGACCCGCAGTCGCGTGCGCTGCACCGGGCGCCCGCCTCGAACTACGAGGACGGCGCGCGCGGCGGGCACTACGTGCGCGGCGCTGACGGCGAGCCGTTCGTCGCGCGCTGGTGGATGGGCACCGGGTCGCCGATCGACTTCACGTCGCCCGCAGCCGAGACGTGGTGGCGCGCCCAGGCCAAGCACGCCCTCGCGCTCGGCGTCGAGGGGATCAAGGCCGACGACGGCGAGGGCTACTACTTCCCCGACGACGTCCGCTTCGCCGACGGCAGCAGCGGTGCGAACGCCGCGTGGCGCATGGGCGGGCTGTACCGGCGCTCGATGCAGCGCGCGCTCGACGAGGTCCACCCCGGCCGCGGCGTGCTGTTCGGCCGCAGCGGCTGGACCGGCCAGCAGGCGACCGGCATGCTGTGGGGCGGCGACCAGGTGTCGGACTTCTGGTCGCTGCGCGTCCTCGTCGCCGCCGCGATCTCGGCCGCGGCGAGCGGCTTCTCGAACTGGTCACACGACGTCGGCGGCTACCTCGGCCACCGCCTCGTCGAGCGCTGCCCCGCCGAGCTGCTCGTCCGCTGGGCGCAGCTCGGCTGCTTCACGCCGCTCATGCAGGCGCACGGCCGCATGGCCCAGGAGCCGTGGACCTACGACGAGCGCACGCTGCGCATCTACCGCGCCTACGTGCTGCTGCACGAGCAGCTCGTGCCCTACATTCGCGCCGCGGCGGCGACGGCGCAGCGCACCGGCCTGCCGATCATCCGCCCGCTGCACCTCGTCGACCCCGACGACCACCGCGCCTGGACGATCGCCGACGCCTACGGCTTCGGCCCGGCGCTCTGGGTCGCGCCCGTGCTCGACGACGGCGCCCGCTCACGTGAGGTGGCGCTGCCGCGCGGCGACTGGATCGCGACCTGGTCGGCCGAGCACGTCCGCGGCGGCGGCGAGATCCTCGCGCCCGCGCCGCGCGAGCTGATCCCCGTCTGGGTACGCAACGGCTCGATCGTCGTCACCTATCCCGCCGCGCACGTCGCAGCAGGACTCGGCGACACGCCCGAGCACGAGCGCCCGCTCGAGGCGACGCTCTGGGGCGAGCCGCCGCTCGGGCACGCAGCGGTGCGGCTCGCCGACGGCACGCGGATCGCGTGGCGGCGTGGGCGCTGGTCGATCGACCGGCCGCGGGCCGTGGTGTTCAGCGAACGCTAGCCGCCGGAGGTCGCAGCGACGAGCTGCGTCCCGCCCTCAGCGCGGTCGTCGCCGGCCGACGCTGCCGGCCCGCGCGCTTCGGCGACGTTGCCCCCGGTGGCCGGCCGGTCCATCAGCTCCGGCGTCGCATCCTCTGCGACCGCGTGTCCGGCGAGCCGGTACCCCACGCCGAAGTGCGTGTGGATGTAGGTCCACTCCGGCGAGGCACGCTGCAGCTTGGCGCGCAGCTTGCGCACGAAGACGTCCACCGAGCGGTCGCCGTGGGCCATCGCATAGCCCCACACGCGCTGGTAGATCTCCTCGCGCTCGAGCACGCGGCCGTCGGCCGCGGCAAGCAGCTGGATGAGCTCGAACTCGCGCCGCGTGAGGTCGATCGAGCGGCCCCGCGC
>DATMJM010000482.1:0-4409 GCA_035553935.1 Solirubrobacteraceae bacterium | reverse complement strand
TGGTCGGGCACATGGTCAAGGTCGGCGAGGAGACGGGCGCGCTGACGACGATGCTCTCGAAGATCGGCGACTTCTACGAGGACCAGGTCGACGCCTCGGTCAAGGCGCTGACCTCGATCCTCGAGCCCGTGATGATCGTCTTCATCGGCGGCATCGTGGGCTTCATCGTCATCTCGATGTACCTCCCGCTCTTCAGCGTCTACGACGCGATCAAGTAGCGCGCCCGCCGACCTCGGGAACGGTGCTACGGGCCTGGCGACTGCCGGGCGGTCGGCCATCTGCGGGCGCTACCGTGCGCGCCCGGTAGCGTCCCGTGCATGGCCGACCGCCTCGGGCCCGACCGCACCAACGCGCTCCTGCTCGTGGCGGCGATGATCGCGCTCATGTGGGCGACCGAGGTCGTCGACCAGATCGGCTTCGGCGACCTGGACCGCTACGGCATCCAGCCGCGCGACACCGACGGCCTGGCGGAGATCCTCGCGGCGCCGTTTCTGCACGTCGGCTTCGGCCACCTGGTCTCCAACACCGTGCCGTTCGCGGTGATGGGCGTGGCGATCGCGCTCGGCGGCCTCATGCGGGTTGCGCTCGTCACGCTCGTGGTCGCACTCGTCAGCGGGCTCGGGACGTGGCTGGTCGCGCCGTCGAACTCCGTGCATCTCGGCGCCAGTGGGGTCGTGTTCGGCTACGCCACCTATCTCGTGGCCCGCGGGCTGCTGAGCCGGCGCCTGGGGGAGCTCGCCGTCGGCGCGGTCGTCGCGGTGGTGTGGGGCGTCACCCTGCTGCAGGGGCTGCTGCCACAGGAGCGCATCTCCTGGCAGGCGCACCTGTTCGGCGCGATCGGCGGGGTGATCGCGGCCGCGCTGCTGAGCAGGCCCGCTCGTGCGAACCGCCGAACGCGGGCCTGAGCGGCTCAGGCGGCGGCGGCGCGCGGCTCGCACAGCGCCGCGACGTCCGGCGCGCCCTCGAGCACGCGGGGCAGCCGCACGAGCGCGAGGGCGCCGAGCAGCGCGGCCGCAGCCGTCCTCGCCTACCGCGCCTTCCAGCTCGGCCTGCCCGCGCTGCCGAGCGGCGTGCCGTAGAGCACCAGCGCGGCGTCGGCGGCGCCGACGCCGCCGGGCAGCGGGACGAGCCCGCCGAGCTGGCCGACGACATAGGCGAGCGCGAGCACGCCGATCGGCGGCAGCGCGCCGATCGCGGCGAAGGCGGCGCCGAGCGCGAGCAGGTCGAAGGCCATGAAGCCGATCGTGCCGGCGAGGATCAGCGGGTTGCCGCCGCGGACGAGGCGCACGGCATCGCGGATACCGGCGCTAAGCGCGTCGAGGACGCGTCCGGCCCGGCCGGCACGCGGACGCCAGACGAGCCGCGGCAGCGCGAGCACGCCGCAGATCACGAGCGCGGCGGCGACGGCGGGGCCGGCCGTCAACAGCACCGCACCGCCCGTCAGGGCAAGCGCGAGGCCCGCGATCACGGCGGTGAAGAAGTTCACCGAGCTCGTCAGCACGTAGAAGGCGACCGTGCGGCGCGCGAGGCGCTCCGTCGGCATGCCGGTCTTGCGCAGCGCCCACGCCGCGAGCGCGAGACCGCCGGCACCGCCGGAGGGCAGCAGCACGTTCGTTCCCTGTGCCGCCATCCCGACCTCATAGCTCAGGCGCCACGGCAGGCGGTTGCAGAAGACGCCGCGGAAGGCCGCTACGAACGCCAGGCACGACACGATCTGCAGCGCGGCGGCCGCGATCAGCCAGCCGGCCGACGCGCCGGACAGGCGCTCGCGGACGTCGGCGAGGCCGGGCAGCGAGGTGACGGCGAGCGTCAGCGCGGCGAGGACGCCCGCGACGAGCGCGAGGCGCAGCGCGAGCCGGCGGCGGTCGGGGAGGAGGTCGACCGTCGCCCGCTCGTCAACTGCGAACGTCGTCACCGGGGAGGGGTCCCGGTTCGGACGCCAAGCGTTACGCCCTGCCGCCGGACGGTTCGGAAGAGCTCGCCGGGCTCGACCGCGGACGCGGTCGCCGTCCCCTCGGCGTAGCTGGAACTCAGCTCCGGTTGCATGCGTGCAGCCTGTCAGCGGCGCGGCGACCGGGCGATGGGGGCTGCACGTGTCCGGGGGTTCGGTTTTCCACACCGGCCCCGGCCGTTCTGGTAGGAGAAGGGAACCGGGGGGCCTGAGAGAGGAGCTCAGCATGATGGACGAGGGCGGCGTCACGAGACGAGGGCTGCTGGAGGCGGGTGGTGTCGCCGCGGGGGGAGCGCTGATCCTCGGGCTGCCGGAGGTGGCCGGCGCCGCAGCGGCGTCCGGCCGCCGGATCGGCAGCGGCCCGACCGACCGCCGCAGCATCGGCCTGCTGATGGCGGTCCGACAGATCGGCCCGTCGCTCGTCGGCTTCGGCTACCTCACGCGCGTGCGCGGCCTGGCGGACGCGCAGCTCTTCACGGTGCCGCCGGCGCTCAGGTCGACCGACGCCCGCGCGTCCGATCCGTCGCCGGCGCGCTTCACGTTCTACGCGGAGGCGAAGATCGAGTCGCTCGCGCAGCTCGACGAGGCAATCACGTCCAACGGCGGCGGTCGCGTGCGGATCTACTACCAGGCCGACGGCGGCGCGCGCTTCGACGACCCCGCGACGTTCGGCAGGGGGCTGCTGATCGCGACGCTGACGGGCAACTTCCAAAACGACCTGACGCTGACGGAGCCCAGCACCGCGGTGGTCAACATGTCGGCCGACCTGACGCAGACCGGCGCCCGGCGGTTCACGGCGGCCGGCGCGGGCGGGCTGCGCTTCGGCGGCCCGCGCTATGCGTGGGCGCTGAACGCGACCGGCCGCGGACGCAGGACCGAGCCGACGGAGCCGCGCTCGGAGCTGAAGCTCAGCGGCGACCTGGGCGTCGTCGACGCGCGGCCGCGCCGCTGATGCGCCTGCGATGACCGCCGCGGCCGGCGCCGTCGCGATCGTCGGGATCGGCTGCCGCTTCCCGGGCGGCGCCGACTCGCCGCTGCGCTACTGGGAGCTGCTCGCGCGCGGCGGCGACGCGATCGTCGATGCGCCGCCGGATCGCAACGACCTGCACGCGCTCTACGACCCCGATCCGGAGCGCCCCGGCAGCGTCTACGTCCGCCGCGGCGGCTACCTCGACGCGATCGACCGGTTCGACGCCGGCTTCTTCGGCATCTCGCCGCGCGAGGCGCGCCGCATCGACCCCCAGCAGCGGCTGCTGCTGGAGGTCGCGTGGGAGGCGCTCGAGGACGGCGGCCTGCCGGCGGACGGGCTCGCCGGGTCGCGCACGGGGGTCTTCGTCGGGATCTCCGGCCACGACTACGCCGACATGCAGTCCTGGCCGGCCAGCCGCAAGCAGATCGACGGCCACGTCGCGGGCGGCGGCGCGACGAGCATCGCCGCCAATCGCATCTCCTACGCGCTGGACCTGCGCGGGCCGAGCATGACCGTCGACACCGCATGCTCGTCGGCGCTGACGGCCGTCCACCTCGCCTGCCGGAGCCTTGCAGCGGGGGAGTGCGACCTCGCGCTCGCCGGCGCCGTCAACGCGCTCATCACCGCCGAGCCGACGATCGGCTTCTGCAAGGCGCAGATGCTCGCGCCCGACGGGCGCTGCAAGCCCTTCGACGCCGCCGCCGACGGCTACGGCCGCGGCGAGGGCGCGGGTGCGCTCGCGCTCAAGCCGCTGGCGCGGGCGCTCGCCGACGGCGATCCGATCCACGGCGTGATCCGCGCGACGGCGATCAACCAGGACGGCCGCACGCCCGGGCTCGCGGTGCCCAGCCCGGACGCGCAGGAGGCGCTGCTGCGCGAGGCGCTGCGCGCGGCGGGACTGCAACCGGGCGACGTGCAGGTCGTCGAGGCGCACGGCACCGGCACGCCCGTCGGCGATCCGCGCGAGGCGCTGGCGATCGGCCGCGTGCTGGGCGGGGGCCGCGATGGCACCGCCTGCGTCGTCGGCTCGGCGAAGGGAAACCTCGGCCACCTGGAGGCCGCGGCGGGCATCGCCGGGCTGATCAAGGCGGCGCTCGCGCTGCAGCGCCGCGCGGTGCCGCCGAGCATCAACTTCGAGCGTCCCAACCCGGCGATCGACTTCGACGGGCTGGGCCTGCGCGTGCCGGTCGCGCTCGAGCCCTGGCCGGCGCCGCCCGACGTGCCCGCCCGCGCGGGCGTCAACTCGTTCGGCTTCGGCGGGGCGAACGCGCACGCGATCGTCGAGCAGCCGCCGCCCGCACCCGCGCGCGAGGCCGCGCCGCGCGACGGCCGGGGGCTGCTCGTGCTGTCGGCCCGCAGCCCCGCCGAAGCCGAACGAGTTGACGCCCGCGCGGGCGGGCACGTCGGGCGGCGCCGGCCAGGGCTCGAGCGCGACCGGCACGCGCAGGCCCAGCCCGTCGAAGTCGATCGCGGGGTTGGGACGCTCGA
>DATMJM010000481.1:0-14345 GCA_035553935.1 Solirubrobacteraceae bacterium | reverse complement strand
GGGCCTCGGAGATCGCGCGCAACACCCCGCTCGGCTTCGCGGTCAACGAGGACGAGACGGGCGTGTCGTACGACGACATGAAGTCCCGGATCATGGGCGAGCTGAAGAAGGTGTTCCGGCCCGAGTTCCTCAACCGGATCGACGACGTCATCGTGTTCCACAAGCTCCAGAAGGACGAGATCAAGCAGATCGTCGAGCTGTTGCTGCGGCGCATCCGCGAGTCGCTGGCCGAGCGCGGGCTGCAGCTCGAGCTCGCCGAGGACGCCAAGGACCTGCTCGTCGACAAGGGCTGGGACCCGGCGATGGGCGCCCGCCCGCTGCGCCGCGCGATCCAGCGCTACATCGAGGATCCGCTCGCCGACTTCGTCCTGCGCGCCGAGCTGACGCCCGGCGCCACGGTCATGGTCGAGAAGGCGCCCGAGGAGGACGACCGCGAGGTGTCCCTGACGGTCGTCGAGCCCAAGAAGGTGCCGGCCGCCGTCGGCGGCGGCGCCGGCGAGGGCGACGCGGCGGCCGCGAGCGACGGCGAGTCCGCGGTCGAGCCGGGCGGCGCGCTGGACCAGCCGAGCGTCGAGGAGCCGACCGACGACTGACGCCGCGTCGCGCGGCGGCCCGATTGACGAGCGAGGGCGGCCCACGGGCCGCCCTCGGTCGTTCTACAGCGGGTTTCGGCTCGTCCTACAGCAGGGTTCCGCGCGCGACCGCGATGTCGACATGGGCCTCCCAGCGGGCGATCCGGCCCTCCTGCACGGTCCAGACGTGTGCCGCGGCCCACCGGAGCTCGTGGTCAGAGCCGCGCGGTGTCGCGGTCATCGACACGAGCGCCAGGACGTGCTCGTGGCTCACCGGGATGAGCCCATCGATCGCGACCTGCATCGACTCGTAGTTCTCGCCCCAGCGGGCGACCCACTGCTGCCAGCCCTCGAGCCCGTACAGCGTCGACTCATCCGGGGAGAGGGGATCGCAGACGAGCACCACGGCCAGATCGACCCTGTCGATCAGCCTCGCGAGCTCGCCGTCGTTCCAGCGGTCGTATATCTCCTCGACGACGTGGGTGGCATCGGCTGTCACGCGATCCACCATACGCCTCGCACGAGCGGCCCTGGCCAGCTGTACGAACCGAAATGCGGTGACGCCCGCGCCGGGCGCCGCCGCGTAGCATCCCGGCGCATGAGCGACTGGCCTCCGCGCGGGGCGGGCGCCGCTCCGCGCGACGCGGGCGACGCGGCGCCCGCGACCCGCGTCGTCCACGCAGGCCTTCCGGAGCCCGAGCAGGGCGCGCCGTTCCTGCCGGGGCCGGTGCTCGCGGCGCCCTACCACCTCAGCGGGCCGAGCGATGCCTCGCGCTACGGCTACGCGCGTTATGCGAACCCGACCTGGGATGCCTACGAGGCCGCGCTCGGGGAGCTCGAGGGCGGCCGGGCGGTGCTGTTCTCGTCGGGGATGGCGGCCGTGGCGGCAGTGCTCGTCCCCGCCCTCGCGCCGGGCGACGCGGTCGTCGTGCCGCGCGACGGCTATCCCGGCGTCACCGCGATCGCCACCGGGCAGCTGCGCGCGCGCGGCGTGGAGGTGCGCGTCGTGCCCAGCGAGGAGGAGGCGATCCGTGCCGCGCTGCCGGACTCGTCCCTCGTCTGGATCGAGACGCCGTCGAACCCCGGCCTCGCGGTGCTCGACGTCGGCGCGCTCGCCGACGCGGCGCACGCCGCGGGCGCCCTGCTGGCGGTCGACAACACGCTCGCCACGCCGCTGCTGCAGCGCCCGCTCGCGCTCGGCGCCGACCTGTCGGTCGCGAGCGCGTCGAAGGGCATCACAGGTCACAGCGACCTCGTGCTCGGATATGTCGTGGCGGCCGACGACGGACGCGCCGAGCGGCTGCGCCACTGGCGCGGGCTGACCGGCGCGATCGCCGGGCCGCTCGAGGCGTGGCTCGCGCACCGCTCGCTGGCGACGCTCGACGTGCGCCACGAGCGCCAGTGCGCCAACGCGCTCGCGCTCGCGCTCGCGTTGCAGGAGCGTGCCGACGTGCGCGACGTCCGCTATCCGGGGCTGCCCGGCGATGCGGGGCACGCGCTCGCGGCGCGCAGCTTCGGCGGCGAGCGCTACGGCTCGGTGCTGTGCTTCGAGCTGGAGACCGAGGAGCGCGCCCAGGCGTTCCTGCGCGGCTGCCGGCTCGTCGCAGAGGCGACGAGCTTCGGCGGCGTGCACAGCTCCGCCGAGCGGCGCCTACGCTGGGGCATCGACGACGTCTCGCCCGGCTTCGTCCGCCTGAGCGCCGGTATCGAGGACGCCGCCGACCTCGTCGCGGACGTGTCGGCCGCGCTCGACGCGGCGCCTACCGGCTGACGCGCAGCGCGATCCCGAAGATGAGACAGGCGGCGTCGTCGCTGTGGTTGGCGTCGCTGCGCGAGGCGCCGTTGATGAACACCGTGCGGTCGCGCGCCTGCAGGACGAGCTGAAACAGGTTGTCGGCGAAGCTCAGGATCTCGACGGGCCGGTCCTTCAATGCCGTGAAGACGACCGCGTTGCGAGCGCTCTCGATGTCGCGGCCGACCAGCCGTGACACGTTCACCCCGCGCGGGTCGTCGGCCGTCAGCGAGATGACCGTCTGCGTCGACTCGACGCCCGGTGTGGCGTCCTGGTCGCGGCACTGCGCGTCGATCCGGCCGATCTTCGGGATGATCGCGAGTGGCACGACGGGCCCGACGGAGTTGTCGACGACCCGCAGGTACCTCGTCAGCGATGCGCTCCCCCCGCGCATGACGTCGGCGACGAAGCGCCCGGGAATGCGTCCCTTGCCGGGGCCCGCGCTGGCGGTCGCCACGAGCCGGCCGCTGGCGCGCTGCAGCGAGCTGCTCGCCGCGACCGCGCTCTTGCCGTCGACGGCGCCGGCGTTTCGCGCGTATCCGACGACGGCGACGGCAGTTCCCGACGAGGCGACGAAGAGCGCGATGAGCGCGACGACCATCGCCGGTGAGGGCATTCGCAGACGCATCTGTCCCACCTCCAGGACCGTGAACCGGGACCTCGTGTCCCGGTCTGTGCGCAGAAGGTACCGCTCCTTGGGGCGAACCTGTCGGGGACGCTCCATAGGGTTGGCAGATGGCCCGGCCGACCACCGTCCACGTCTGCTCTGACTGCGGCCATTCCACCGCGCGCTGGCACGGCCGCTGCCCCGGCTGCGAAGCCTGGAACACGCTCGTCGAGGAGCGCGCGCCCGCAGCCGGCGGCCGTCCGGGCCGCGCCGGCCGGGCACCCGCGGAAGCGCCGCCCGCCACGCCGGTGCGCCTCGCCGACGTCAGCACGGAGCGCGTGCCGCGGATGCTCACGGCGATCGGCGAGCTCGACCGTGTGCTCGGCGGCGGCCTCGTCCCGGGCTCGCTCGTCCTGCTCGGTGGCTCGCCCGGGATCGGCAAGTCGACGCTGACGAACATGGCGCTCGGCAACCTCGCCGCCGCCGGGCGGCGCACGCTCTACGTCTCGGGCGAGGAGTCAGCGGCGCAGATCCGCCTGCGCGCCGAGCGCCTGATCGCGGCGACGGCGGGCGCGCTGGAGGTTCCCGTGCTGGCCGCGACCGACCTCGACACGATCCTCGCCACGCTGCGCGCGGAGCGGCCCGAGGTCGTCGTCGTCGACTCGGTGCAGACCCTGCACGCGGCGGACCTGACGGGGGCGCCGGGCTCCGTCGGGCAGGTGCGCGAGGTCGCGCGCAGGATCATGCAGGTCGCCAAGGCCGACGGGATCGCCGTCCTGCTCGTCGGCCACGTCACCAAGGAGGGCGCGCTCGCCGGGCCGCGCGTGCTCGAGCACCTCGTCGACTGCGTGCTGCAGTTCGAGGGCGAGCGCGAGCGGACCTACCGCACGCTGCGTGCGCTGAAGAACCGCTTCGGCTCGACGAACGAGGCCGGCGTCTTCGAGATGCGGTCCGGCGGCCTCGTCGAGGTGCTCGACGCCAGCGCGCGGTTCGTCGCCGAGGCCACCGGGAAGCCGGGCTCGGTCGTGCTGGCGGCGATGGAGGGCTCGCGGCCGCTGCTCGTGGAGGTACAGGCGCTCGTGTCACCGTCCGAGCTCGTGCCGCCCCGGCGCGTCGTGACCGGCTTGGACCGCAATCGCCTCGCGCTGGTGCTCGCCGTCCTGGGGCGCCACGCCGGCGTCGGCGCCGGCAGCGCGGACGTGTTCGTCAACGTCGTCGGCGGCGTTCGGATCGACGAGCCGGGCGCGGACCTCGCGGTTGCGCTGGCGGTGGCCAGCGCGGTGCGCGGAGTGCCGCTGCAGTCCGCCGGGCGCGCTGGGCCCGTGGCGTGCTTCGGCGAGCTCGGACTCACCGGTGAGCTGCGCTCCGTCGGCCACGGCGACCGCCGCCTGGCCGAGGCGGCGAAGTTCGGGCTGCGCGACGCGATCTGCCCCGAGAGCGCGCCGACGCTGCGCTCGGCGCTGCGCTCGGCGCTGCCGGCGCGGGCGCCTCAGGCCGCCTGATCGCCCGGCGAAGGGGCATGTTCCGCCCATAATTCGGATTTCCTAAGCACCCGCTAAAATGGCCTGGATGGTTCAGCGAGTCGGGGATGAGTCACACGAGCTGGAGTCCCGTCAAGAGCCCCGATTGGTCAAGGCGCTGGAGATGGTCGCGCCGGGCACGACGCTTCGCGAGGGCATCGACAACATCGTCCACGCGCGAACCGGCGGCCTCATCATCGTCGGTGAGGTCGACGACCTGAGCTTCCTCTTCTCGGGCGGCATCAAGCTCGAGATCGACTACTCGCCGGCGCTGCTGTACCAGGTCGCGAAGATGGACGGCGCGATCGTGCTGAACGCCAACGCGACGAAGATCGCGATGGCCAACGTCCAGCTCATGCCCGACCCGACGATCCTGTCCGTCGAGACCGGCACGCGCCACCGCACGGCAGAGCGCGTCTCCAAGCAGACCGAGGCGCTCGTCATCGCGGTCTCGCAGCGGCGCGAGGTCGTCTCGCTGTACGTCGACGGCGGCAAGTACATCCTCGAGGACATCCCGGTCGTCCTCGCCAAGGCCAACCAGGCGCTCGCGACGCTCGACAAGTACCGCACGCGGCTCGACCAGGTCTCCACGCGCCTGACCGCGCTTGAGTTCGAGGGCGGCGCGACGCTGCACGACGTGCTGACGGTCCTGCAGCGCTCCGAGCTCGTGACCCGGATGGCGGTCGAGATCGAGCGCTACATCGTCGAACTCGGCACGGAGGGCCGTCTCATCGAGATGCAGCTCGAGGAGACGATGGTCGGCACCGCGGCCGACAAGGCGGCGCTCGTGCACGACTACCTCGCCCAGAACACCGACGAGGACTTCGCGGGGGCGCTGGACCAGATCGGCCGCCTGCCGCACCACGACCTGCTCGACTTCGGCCGCCTCGCCGAGCTGCTCGGCTACGACCGCAAGCTCAACACGCTCGACTATCCGGTGTCGCCGCGCGGCTTTCGCATTCTCGGGCGCATCCCGCGCCTGCCGAAGCTCGTGGTGGCGCAGATCGTCGGCGACTTCGGCGGGCTGGACGAGCTGCTCGCCGCAACCGACTCCGAGCTGGAGACCGTCGACGGCGTCGGCGAGATCCGGGCCAAGGACATCCGCGAGGGCCTTCGCAGGCTCCAGGAGATCAACCTCGTGGATCGATATCTGCAGACTTGACCGACCCTGTCCCGCCCGACGCCGGGGCAACCCCAAGGAGGCGCATCATTCCCGAAGTGACCGAAGAGAACCTGCTGGAGGACCTCGAGGCCCGTCCGCTCGAGAACATCGAGTTCGAGCTGGGCGACAACGTCGTCTACCCGCATCACGGGGCCGGTCAGGTCCTCAAGAAGGAGCGGCGCAAGATGTTCGGTGAGGAGCGCGAATACCTCACGATCAAGATCCTGCACAACGACATGACGGTGATGGTCCCGTGCGAGAACGCAGCACTGGCCGGGCTGCGCCGCGTCATCGACGAGGAGACCGTCAAGAAGGTCCTCGACGTCCTCGCCGACGACGTGTCGGAGATGCCGAAGAACTGGAACCGCCGCTTCAAGCACAACCGCGACAAGATCAAGACCGGTGACATCTACGAGCTGGCCGAGGTCGTCCGCAACCTCGCCATCCGCGAGCACGAGAAGGGTCTGTCCACCGGTGAGAAGCAGATGTTCACGCGCGCGAAGAAGATCCTCGCGTCGGAGCTGATGTACGCGCTGGACAAGGACGAGGAAGAGGCCGAGCAGCACCTCGACAACCTGCTCGCCGACAGCGCCGGCGTGGTGACGAAGTAGCGCTCGCGCTCGTCGTAGCCGCAGGTCGTGGTGAACGCCTTGGGTTCGGGGAACCCAAGGCGTTCGTCGTGCTGGCGGGGCGCCCGATGCTCGAGTGGAGCATCGACGCGCTGCGCACGGTCCCGGCGATCGACACGATCGTCGTCGCGCTGCCCGCCGGCTGGGCGGGCTCGGCGCCGCAAGGCACCATCGGCGTGCTCGGCGGCGAGCACCGCTCGCAGTCCGTCCGCGCGGCGCTGAGCGTCGCTGCCGGGGATCCCGTCGTCGTCCACGACGCCGCGCGCCCGCTGCTGACCGCCGACATCGTCCGCGCGGCGCTCGACGAGCTCGCGGCCCACGACTGCGATGCGGCGATCGCCGCCGCGCCCGTGACCGACACGATCAAGCAGGCCGAGGGCGGCGTGGTGACGCAGACGCTCGCGCGCGGGTCGCTGTGGGCCGTGCAGACGCCGCAGGTCTTCCGCCGCGCCGCGCTCGAGGGGGCGCTCGACGCGTCCGACGACGTGCTCGCGGCGGCGACCGACGACGCCTCGCTCGTCGAGCGCGCGGGCGGCATCGTGCGCGTCGTGGCGAGTCCGCGCGAGAACCTGAAGATCACGACCCCCGGCGACCTGCAGGTCGCCGAGCTGGCGCTGCGCGCGCGCCCCGATGTCTAGAGTCCGCGGCGCATGACTCCTCGTCTCCGGCGCGTCGTCGCCACCACCATCGCCGCCGGCGCTGCGAGCGCCGCCGTCGCGCACGGCCAGATCGCGCCGACGCCCACCGGCAACTTCGGCGGCGGCGCGATCGCCGTGCCCGTCGACGAGGACACGGTCGCCAGGGACATGCTGCTGTCGATCCGCGCGCGCTCGGGAGGCCGCGCCGGCGTCGACGGCCAGATCTTCACGAGCTGCGGCGCCGGGACGATCAAGGGTGAGGCGAAGCTCGCGGCCGACGGCAGCTTCACGCTGCGCGGCGAGACCCGCCGCCGGCCGGTCGTCGGCGTCACGGAGACCACGACCTTCGTCGTCCGCGGGACGCTGGCCGCCGGCGGCGGCAGCGGGACGGCGCGCGGAACGCTGAAGCTCGACCCGCGACGCGGCGCGACGAAGACGTGCAAGAGCAAGACGGTGAGCTGGACCGTGCGGCGGGCCAGCGGGCCGTCCGCGGCGCCCGGCCCCGCACCCGCCGCAGCGACGTTGTACGGCCTCACGTCGCAGAAGGCGTCGCGCGCGCGGCACGCGGTCGTCCTGTTCACCGGCAGCGGCGCACGCTCGATCGAGCGCTTCCTGTTCTCCTTCCGATCCCGGTGCGACAGGGGCCGGGTCGTCGTCTACGACGAGCAGAACTTCTCGCCGGAGTTCGACGTCGCCGCCGACGGGTCGTTTCGCGACGTCGAGCGCTTCAGGCTCACGTTCGCGGACGTCGTCGTCGCCACCACCGTGGTCGTGCGCGGGCAGTTCGACCGGGTCGGCGGGGCGGCCGGGAAGCTCTCGGTGACCGAGCGCGTGTCGAGCCGTAGGACCGGCAAGCGCGTCGACATCTGCCGCACCGGCGTGCGGTCGTGGGCCGTCACGCCCTAAGACCATCCGCCGAATGGACCACGTGAGCGGCCGATGCTGACCGACTACCACCTGCATCTGCGGCCCGACGAGCCGGGGACGGAGCCGGCCGACTACTTCACGGCGGCGAACGCCGAGCGCTACCGCGCCGTCGCTGAGGAGCGCGGCATCGCCGAACTGGGCTGCTCGGAGCACGTGCACCGCTTCGCGCAGGCGCTCACGGTCTGGCAGCACCCGTTCTGGCGCGCGAGCGCGACCGACGACCTCGACGCGTATGCCGGCTTCGTGCGCGAGCGAACCGACCTGCGGCTCGGCGTCGAGGCGGACTTCATCGCGGGGCGCGAGGACCGGATGGCGAGGCTGCTGGACGCGCACGAGTGGGACTACGTCGTCGGCTCGGTGCACTTCGTCGGCGACCACGGCGTCGACCACGACGGCTATGAGGTGTGGGACCACCGCTCGCGGCGCCCCGACGAGCTGTGGCGGCGCTACTTCCTCACGCTCGGCGAGGCCGCGCGCAGCGGCATGTTCGACATCCTTGCGCACCCCGATCTCATCAAGATCTGGGGTCCGCGGCGGCCGGTGCCCGAAGGGGACCTGCGCCGCTACTACGAGCTGGCGATGGAGGGCATCGCGGAGTCGCAGATCGCGATCGAGGTGTCGACGGCGGGGCTGCGCAAGCCGGTCGGCGAGATCTACCCGGCCAAGCCCTTCCTCGAGATGTGCATCGATGCTGGCTGCCCCGTCGCGCTCTCGAGCGACGCCCACGTGCCAAGCGACGTCGGGCGCGACTACGACCGCGCGCTCGAGCTGCTCGACTCCTGCGGCGTGCGCGAGCTGGCCGTCTTCGAGCGGCGCGTTCGGCGACTGGAGCCGGTCGGGTGAGTCCGGGCGGCGCGCGGGGCGTTCGCACCGGCCTCGGCTGGGACTCGCACCGCTTTGCGGCCGACCGCCCGCTGATCCTCGGTGGCGTCCGGTTCGAGGGCGCCGAGCTCGGCCTCGCGGGGCACTCGGACGCGGACGTGCTGACGCACGCCGTGATGGACGCGCTACTCGGGGCCGCGGGCCTCGACGACATCGGCGTGCGGTTTCCCGACACCGACGCCGCCTTCGAGGGCGCCGATTCGATCGTGCTGCTGCGCGAGGTCGTTGCGATGCTGGCCGCCGTTGCCCTCGCGCCCGTGCACGTCGACACGACGATCCTGATGGAGCGCCCGAAGATCGGTCCGCACCGGGCGCCGATCCGCGAGCGCCTCGCGGCAGCGCTCGGGCTCGACGCGGCGAGCGTCAACGTGAAGGCGTCGACCGGCGAGGGGATGGGCTTCGTCGGCCGCCTGGAGGGGGTCGCGGCGCTGGCGGTCGTGACGGTGCAGGAGCGCGCCACCTCCCAGTGTGACTAAGTGCACACAAGGGGCGAACGAGTGTTTGGGCGGTCGTGGCGATGGTAGCCCGAGGAGAGCAACGACTTCGATTGGAGCCTCCAGATGAACGCATCCCACAAGAAGGTCGTCCAGTACCTCGGTGAGGCGCACGCCACCGAGCAGGCGCTGGTGCGGGTCCTGCAGTCGCAGATCGCGATGACCCCGCGCGGCGCCTACCGCAGCGCGCTCGAGCAGCATCTGCGCCAGACGCGCGGCCACGCCGATCGCGTTCGCGACCGCCTGCAGGAGCTCGGCCGCAACGGCAACCCGATCACGGCCGTCGTCGGTGTGGTCGAGACGGTCGTCGGTCAGGCCCTGGCGCTCGGCAAGACGCCGATCGACCTCCTGCGCGGATCCGGCGGTGAGGAGAAGGTGCTCAAGAACGCCAAGGATGCGTGCGCCTCGGAGGCGCTGGAGATCGCGACGTACACGGCGATCGAGCGGCTGGCGGACTCCGTCGGCGACGACGAGACCCGGCGCCTCGCGGGGTCGATCCGCGCCGACGAGGAGAGGATGCTGGAGCGCATCCTGCGCGAGATACCCAAGCTGACGGACGCGGTCGTCCGCGCCGAGGTCGAGGGCGACCCCTCCTACGACGTCTCGACGACGGGTGCCGCAGACGCCGTGCGCGAGGCCCGCACCGCGGCGAGGAAGACCGCGCGCAACACGAGCGCGCGGGCGAAGCGCACGTCGCGTCAGGCACGCAAGGTGCCGGGCGTCGCGCGAGCCGAGGGTCAGATCAAGGGCGCGCTCGCCTCCGAGCGCGACCTGGCGATCGCGCGCTACGACGGCCTGACGGCCGACGAGATCATCGCCAAGCTCGACGACCTCTCCCAGGTCGACCTGGCGAAGATCGACTCCTACGAGCGCAAGAACCAGAACCGGACGACGATTCTCGGCCGCATCGCCAGCCTGCGCGGCGACGAGCCGTGGCCCGGCTACGACGAGCTGACCGCCGACGAGGTGCAGGCCGTCCTCGGCGAGGGCGACGGCGACCGCGCCGAGCGGGTGCAAGCCTACGAGCGCAGCCACAAGAACCGCGCGAGCGTGCTGCAGGCGGCCGAGCGCGAGCTGAGCAACGCCTAGCGGCCGCGGGTGCTGGCCACCCGCCGCGCGCGTGCGCGGCGGCGCCGGCACTGCAGCTCCCGTGCCTCGTCGTCGGCGCGTCCGTCGTGCAGCCGCTCCCGTGCGGGGGCGAGGTCGGACCAGGTCGGGTTCCGGCCGGCACCGCCGGTCGGTCCCGCACTCTGCACCGCGAGCAGGAAGGCCGTCGCGAGGTCGTCCCCGGAACGTCCAGCGCTCGCCGTCGCCGGTGCGGACGAGGCGCAAACTGCAACTGCATGTCGCGCCGCCGCAAGCAGGCCGCCGCCGCGACGGTCTGAGCGCCGCCGGCGGGCTCCGCGAGCCTGTCGCGGGCTCTGCGTGACCGGGAGGACATGGCGCCGAAGGCGAACGCCACAGGTTTGCGGCCCGCATATCGGTGGTAGTCGCCGGCTGGGCCATGTCGACGACACCCCAGACCACGCAGGATTGGGAAGGGCAGACGCTGCTCGACCGGGCGGGCGAGAAGATCGGCACGATCGACGAGATCTACCTCGTCGAGGACACCGGGCAGCCGGAATGGGCGCTCGTGAAGATGGGCCGCATCGGGCGCCGCGCGAAGCTCGTCCCGCTCAGCGGCGCGAGTCCGTCGAAGGACGGCATCCGCGCTCGCTGTCCGAAGTCGGCGGTCAGCGACGCCCCCGCGATCGACGCGAAGGAGGGACCCTCCGACGAGGAGGTCACCGCGATCTACCGCCACTACGGCATCGCCATCGCCGCGGCGCCGGACACCAGCACCGGCGGGTCTGCCGGGCAGCAGCGCGAGCAGCCGGTGCAGCGCGATCGGCCCGCCCAGCGCGAGCAGTCCACCCAGCGCAGCGCGCCCGCCCGGCCGCAGCGCGACGCGCAGGCGCCATCCACCGGATCCGCTCTGAAGCGCACGTTCAAGGAGTTCTCCGACGACAACCTCACCCACTGGGCGGCCGCCCTGACCTACTACGGCGTCCTGTCGATCTTCCCGGCCCTGCTCGCGCTCGTCTCGATCCTCGGGCTGATCGGAAGCTCCGCCACGCAGCCGCTGCTCGACAACGTCGCCGGCGCGGCGCCCGGTCCGGCGAAGGAGATCCTCGAGGGAGCGCTGCGCGGCCTGCAGGAGGGCGGCGGCTCGGGCCTGCTGTTCTTCGTGGCGCTCGCGGGTGCGATCTGGGCTGCGTCGGGCTACATCAGCGCGTTCATGGACGCTTCGAACGCGGTCTACGACGTCGAGGAGGGGCGCTCGATCTTCCTGAAGATCCCGCTGCGGATCGCCGTCACCGTGCTCATGGTCGTCCTCCTCGCGGCCGGCGCCACCGCCGTCGTGCTGACCGGCCCGATCGCCGAGGAGGCGGGCAAGCTGTTCGGCGTCGGAGACACCGCGCTGTCCGTGTGGGACATCGCCAAGTGGCCGGTCCTCGTGCTGATCGCGTCATTCATGTTCGCGGTGCTCTACTACACGACCCCGAACGTCAAGCAGCCCGGCGTCGGCTCTGTGCTGCCGGGCGGCGCCCTCGCCGTCGGCCTATGGATCGTCGTCTCGGCGCTCTTCGCGCTCTACGTCGCGAACTTCAGCTCCTACGACAAGACGTATGGCGCGCTCGGCGGCGTCATCGTCTTCCTCGTCTGGCTGTGGCTGACGAACCTTGCGATCCTGCTCGGAGCGGAGTTCAACGCGGAGCGTGCGCGCGGGCGCCATATGGCCGCCGGGCATCCCGCGAGCGACGAGCCGTACCTGCAGCCGCGCGCGCGGGCCTGAGCGCAGTGGCGATGTACGTCTCGATGTCGACGGCTTCGAAGGCTTCCGCGGGCCGCCCGGACCGCGGGCCGCCGACGCCGTCGCTCGATGAGCTCCCGCGGGATGGCTCCGGCGGCTAGCGTGCTGCCGCAGCGCGCCGCGCCGCGACGGCCGCACGCGCCTGCTCGTGCTCGGCTTGGCGCTTGAGCTCGCGCAACGAGCGGCGCAGGTTCTCCCGCACCGCCGGCGCCGCGACCTGCTCCGCCACCCAGCCCAGCAGACCCGAACCGGCCACGCCGTACTGCAGGCGCAGCTCGACGTGCGTGCGCGTGCCGTGCGCGCGCTCGCGCAGGCGCCAGCGGCCGCGCTGGTCGATGCCGGTGACAGAGGTCCAGGCAAGATCGTGCGGCTCTTCGTGCTCGACGATCTCGATGAGGCCGCCGACCTCGGCCGAGCCGACGCGCATGAGCGTGCGATAGCGCGCGCCGCAGCCGGTCGCCCGCTCCGACGCGACCTCCCACCGCGTGATGCCGCTCATGAAGTGCAGATAGCGGCCGGGATCGGTGATGAAGTCCCAGACGAGCCGCGGCGGCGCCGCGACGTCGATCGCCGCCTGAACCCTCATCCGACGATCGGCAGCCGCCGCTCGGCGGCGAGCGCGTCGAGCGTCTCCTGCATCGTGCTCGTGACGTGGTCGTAGACCTCGTCGACGTCCGGCTCGGGCCCGAACTGCTCGCGCAGGTCGATCGCGGGCAGCACCTCGATCGTGATCTTCGCCGGCAGCGGGATGTGTCCGAGCATGTCGCCCACATTCAGGCCCCACGGCGGGGCGATCGAGATCGGCAGCGCCTTCAGGCGCAAGAGGCGGTCGAGCATGAGCAGCCGCGACAAGCGCTCGCCGCGGCTGAGGAACAACGCCGTCTCCTGGCCGCCGATCGCGACGACGGGGACGATCGGCACGTCGTGGTCCAGTGCGAGGCGCACGAAGCCGCGGCGGCCGTCGAAGTCGATCCTGCCGGTCTCCCACGACGGCCGGTGGACCTCGTGGTCGCCCCCGGGGTACACGAGCACGGCCGCACCGGACATCAACGCGTCGCGCGCGTTCTCCGGCGACGCCGCGACCGTGCCGTACCTGCGCAGGAAGCCGAGCCCGGGCCAGGACAGCACGAGGTTGTGGGCCAGCTGGTGGAAGCGGCGCTCCACGCCGAAGTACGTGCTGAACGCGAGCGTGAAGACGAGCGAGTCGGGCGTCATGTTGCCCCCCGAGTGGTTGCCGACGAGCAGCGCCGGCCCTTCCTCCGGGATGTTCCCGAGCCCGCGCACCTCGCCCCGGAACCACACGCTCGCAGCCAGCCACAGCCCGGGAAGGCTCTCGCGGATGTAGTCGGGGTCGCGCTCGTCGAGGTCGGCAGCCGGGACGCGCGAGCGCAGCGCCCCGGCGAGCGTCTGCACGAGGCGCTCGAGCGGGCTGCGCTGCGGCTCCGCATCCTGATCGTCGCGCTCGGCGTGCACAGCGCCGAACGCACTGCGGTCGGGCTCGTGGCCGTTGGACGAGTGGGCGCTCGCTGTGCGCGTCTGCATCGATCCGAGTCTACGCCGCCTCCTGCGACCCCTGGCTGCGCGGCGGCGCGAGCGCGTCCACCTGCGCGAAGAAGCGCTGCAGCAGGCCGATCGTCTGCTCGGCACGCTCGACCTGCGGCACGTGGCCGCAGCCTTCGAGCACGATCTGCTCGGCCGCCGGCAACCAGCGGGCGACGTGACGCGAGAAGGCCGGCGGGATGACGCGGTCGTGCGAGCCCCAGACGAAGAGCGCCGGCGCCTCGAGCTGCGACAGCCGCCCGTAGAACCCGTCGCGGCCGTACGGCGCGTCGAGGTAGATGTTGCGCGCCGACGACAGGAACGCGATCCGCCCGCCGGCGCTCGCGTAGATGCGCTGGAACTCGTCGACGACGACGTCGGCGACGCTCGGGTCGATGTCGTCGGGATCGGCGAACAGCGACCAGAAGTGCTCGGCGACCTTGTCGCGGCTGAACTGGTGCGGCAGCAACCCGAGCTCGGGCCGCAGCGCGCGCACGATCGGATGGTAGGTGCGCTTGACGAAGGCGACGGCCGGGGCCAGCAGCGCCAGGGCGGCGACGCGCTCTGGGTGGCGCAGGCCGAGCTCGATCGCGACGCGGCCGCCCATCGAGTTGCCGGCGACATGGGCGCGCGAGATGCCGAGTGCGTCCATCGTGTCGCGTACGGTCTCGGCGAACCAGCGTGCCGTGTACGGCGCTGTCGCGCGACTACCGCGTCCACGCGCTGGAC
>DATMJM010000480.1:0-4298 GCA_035553935.1 Solirubrobacteraceae bacterium | reverse complement strand
CGTCCCCAACCGGGTGCCCACCACCGTGGACCAGCAGGTGGGCAAGCGGGTGGCGGGCCTGGCCAGCATGCTGCTGCCCGGCCTGGTCCTCATCGTGCTGTTCACCTACCTGATCCTGTCCCACCGGCGGGGGACCGGCCTGTTCGGCGTGCGCAGCGGGGCCCGCAAGGTGACGGCCGAGGAGGGCGGCGTGGGCTTCGACGACGTCGCCGGCCAGGACGCGGCCGTCGCCGAGCTGCGCGAGCTGACCGACTTCCTGATCGATCCGGCCCGCTTCGCGGCCGTCGGGGCGCGCGTGCCCAAGGGCGTGCTGCTCTACGGCCCGCCGGGCTGCGGCAAGACGCTGCTGGCGCGCGCGCTGGCCGGCGAGTCCGGCGCCTCCTTCTACTCGATCTCGGGCTCGGACTTCGTCGAGATGTACGTCGGCGTCGGCGCGGCGCGCGTGCGCGAGCTGTTCAAGGAGGCGCGCGAGACCACGCCGGCGATCGTGTTCATCGACGAGATCGACGCCGTCGCGCGCAAGCGCCGATCCGGTCCCGCGGCGACGGCCAGCGAGGAGCAGTCGCAGGCGCTCAACCAGCTGCTGACCGAGATGGATGGCTTCACGCGCGGCGAGGGAACCGTCGTCATCGGGGCGACGAACCGCCCCGACGACCTCGACGCCGCGCTGCTGCGGCCGGGCCGCTTCGACCGCACGATCTCCGTCGACCGGCCCGACGAGAAGGGGCGCGCGGCCGTCCTCGCGACGCATGCCCGGGAAAAGCCGCTGGCCGCAGACGTCGACCTGCCCGCGATCGCCGCCCGTGCGGTCGGCTTCACCGGCGCGGACCTCGAGAACGTCATCAACGAGGCCGCGTTGCTTGCCGCCCGCGAGCACGCGACCGAGATCGCGCAGCGCCACCTCGAGGAGGCGGTGTCGCGGATCCTCGAGGCTCCCGAGCGCCAGCGGCGGCTGTCGATGCGCGACCGCACGATCGGCCAGGGCGCGCTCGGCGCGGAGCGCACGACCTTCGCCGACGTCGCCGGCGTCGGCAACGTCCTCGACGAGCTGCGGGAGATCACCGACTACCTGCGCGACCCGACGCGGTTCCACGAGGCCGGCGCGAGGTTCCCGCGCGGCTTCCTGCTCGTGGGGCCGCCCGGCTGCGGCAAGACGCTGCTCGCGCGGGCCGTGGCAGGCGAGGCCAACGCCGCGTTCCTCACGGTCGCCGCCAGCGAGTTCACGGAGGTCTACGTCGGCGAGGGCTCGGGCCGCGTGCGCGACCTGTTCAGCCAGGCCCGCGCGATGGCGCCCGCGATCGTCTTCATCGACGAGATCGACGCCATCGGCTCGCAGCGCTCGGGCGGCGGCTCGCCCGGCCATCAGGAGAACGAGCAGACGCTCAACCAGATCCTCATCGAGCTCGACGGCTTCCGCCAGCGCGAGGGCGTGATCATCATGGCGGCGACGAACCGGCCCGACATCCTCGATGCCGCGCTCGTGCGCGCAGGACGCTTCGACCGCCAGATCACGATCGATCTGCCCGATCGCGCCGGCCGGCGCGACATCCTCCAGGTCCACGTCGGCACCAAGCGGCTCGCGCCCGACGTCGACCTCGACGCGATCGCCGGCATCACCCGCGGGCTGTCGGGAGCCGACCTGGCGACCGTCATGAACGAGGCGGCGCTGCTGAGCGCGCGCAACGGCACCCGCGAGATCAACATGGCGATGGTCGAGCAGGCCGTCGAGCGTGCGACGCTCGGCATCGGGCGAGCGCACGCGATGACCGAGGAGGAGCGGCGGGTCACCGCGATCCACGAGGCCGGGCACGTCCTCGTGGCGCTCGAGACGAAGGCCGCTCGGCTGCCGCACATGGTCAGCATCATCCCGACGAGCAAGTCGCTCGGCCGCGCCTGGATGACCGACTCGCACGACCGCGTGTCGGAGACGCGCTCGTCGCTCATCGACGAGATCGCGATCCTGCTCGGCGGCCGCACCGCGGAGGAGATCGTGCTCGGCGAAGTCAGCACCGGGGCGGGGAACGACCTCTCGCGCGTCGGCCGCCTCGCCCACTGGATGGTGCGCGAGCTGGGCATGAGCGACGTCCTCGGGCCGATCGGCTATCCCGGCAGGCGCGACGCGGACGGCGGCGCCGTCACGATCTCCGACGAGACCGCGCGGACGATCGACGCCGAGGCGCGCCGTCTCGTCCAGGACGCGCAGGCGCGGGCCGAGTCGATCCTGTCCAACTCGCGGCTGACGCTCGACCGGCTGACGGCCGCGCTGCTGGAGGCCGAGTCGCTCAGTGCCGCCGAGATCAAGGAGATCGTGGCGTCGCCCAGTCGCGCTCCGGCCTGAGGCCGCGACGCTCGAACGCCTACGGCAGCGCGGGCTTGGCGGCCGGCGACGGGCGCTCCTCCGGCACGAGCCACAGGACGCCCAGCGGCGGCAGCGACACGTCGGCCGAGCAGGGCTGGCCATGCCACGGCAGCGACTCGGCCAGGACGCCGCCGAGGTTGCCGGTGTCGGTGCCGCCGTAGAACGCCGAATCGCTGTTGAGCGCCTCGACCCAGCGCCCGGAGCGCGGCAGCCCGAGGCGATAGCCCGGCCGCGGGACCGGCGCGAGGTTCGCGATGCAGACGAGCACGTCCTGCGCCGGGTCCTCTCCGGCACGGGCGAACGCGACGACGTTCGCGTCTGCGTCGTTGGGCTCGATCCAGTAGAAGCCGCGGCCCTCGAAGTCGACCTCGTAGAGCGCCGGCATGTCCTTGTAGGCGCGGTTGAGGTCGCGCACGAGCGACTGGATGCCCGAGTGCTCGCCGTGCTCGAGCAGGTGCCAGTCCAGCGAGCGGTCGTGGCTCCACTCCTGTCCCTGGGCGAACTCCTGGCCCATGAACAGCAGCTTCTTGCCCGGATGGGCCCACATGAAGGCGTACAGCGCGCGCAGGTTGGCAAGCTTCTGCCAGCGGTCGCCGGGCATCTTGTCGATCAGCGAGCCCTTGCCGTGGACGACCTCGTCGTGCGACAGCGGCAGGATGAAGTTCTCGCTGAACGCATAGACGAGCGAGAACGTCAGCTCGTGGTGGTGGTAGCGGCGATGCACCGGATCCTGCTGGAAGTAGTCCAGCGTGTCGTGCATCCACCCCATGTTCCACTTGAATCCGAAGCCGAGCCCGCCGAGGTATGTCGGGCGCGACACGCCGGGCCAGGCCGTCGACTCCTCGGCGGCGCTGATGACGCCCGGCTCGTCGCGGTGCAGCACCTCGTTGAGCTCTTTGAGGAACGCCACGGCCTCGAGGTCCTCGCGACCGCCGAACTGGTTGGGCACCCACTCGCCGGCCTTGCGCGAGTAGTCCAGGTAGAGCATCGACGCGACCGCGTCGACGCGGATCCCATCGGCGTGGAACTCGCGCGCCCAGAACAGCGCGTTGGCGAGCAGGAAGTTGCGCACCTCGTTGCGCCCGTAGTTGAAGACGAGCGTGCCCCAGTCGGGGTGCGCGCCGCGGCGCGGATCCTCGTGCTCGTACAGCGCCGTCCCGTCGAAGCGCGCCAGCGCCCACGCGTCGCGCGGGAAATGCGCCGGCACCCAGTCCAGCAGCACGCCGATGCCGTTGGCGTGCATGCGGTCCACGAACACGCGCAGGTCGTCGGGCGAGCCGAAGCGCGGCGTCGGCGCGTAGTACGAGGTCACCTGGTAGCCCCAGGAGCCGCTGAAGGGGTGCGCCATGACCGGCAGCAGCTCGACGTGCGTGAAGCCGAGGTCGCTCACGTACGCCGACAGCTCGTCGGCGAGCTCGAGGTAGGTCAGCGAGCGGTTGTCCTCCAGCGGGTTCAGCCGCCACGAGCCGAGGTGCACCTCGTAGACCGACATCGGTTGGTCGTGCGGTGCCCCGGAGGCGCGCGCCTCGAGGTACGCGGCGTCCGTCCACTCGTGCGTCGAGGAGTGCACGATCGACGCCGTCTGCGGCGGCATCTCGGTCTGGAACGCGAACGGGTCGGCCTTCAGCAGCAGCTCGCCCGACTGCGCGCGGATCTCGAACTTGTAGCGTGCGCCGTCGCCGACGGCCGGCACGAACAGCTCCCAGATGCCCGAGCCGCCGAGCGTGCGCATCATGTGCAGCCGCCCGTCCCAGAAGTTGAAGTCGCCGACGACGGAGACCGAGCGCGCGGCCGGCGCCCAGACCGCGAACGAGGTGCCCTGGACGCCGTCGAGCTCGCGCACGTGGGCGCCCATCTTCGACCACAGCTGCTCGTGGCGGCCCTCGCGGAAGAGATGCTCGTCGAGGTCCGTCAGCGTCGGCGCGAAGCGGTACGGATC
>DATMJM010000479.1:0-3601 GCA_035553935.1 Solirubrobacteraceae bacterium | reverse complement strand
ATGCTCGCCCGCGGCCGCCGGCGGTCCCGGTGGGCGAGCTGCTCGACGTCGTCGACGCGACGGTCCGGCTGGCGGACGGCGCCCCCGCGCGGACGAAGATCGTCGCGCGCCATCCGCTGCAGCCGTTCGATCCGCGCAACTTCGCCGCCGCTGAGCTGGCGGGTGACGGCAGCTGGAGCTTCGACCCGGTGACGCTGGAGGGCGCGCGGGCACTGACCGGCCGGAGGGTTCCGCCGCCGCCGTTCCTGAGCCGCCGGCTGCCTCCGCCGGACGCGCGCGTCGTCGACGGCGAGGACCTCGTGCGCTTCGTCCAGCACCCGGTTCGCGCGTTCCTGCGCCAGCGGCTCGGCATCCGCGTCGGGGACTTCGACGACGAGCTTGCGGACGACCTCAGCGTCGAGCTCGACGGTCTCGGCAAGTGGGGCGTCGGCCAGCGCCTGATCGACGCGCGCCTGCAGGGCGTCGACGGTCGGACCGCCGTGCTCGCCGAGATCGCGCGCGGCACGCTGCCGCCCGGCGTGCTCGGCAAGCCGGTCGTCGACGAGGTCTTCTCGATCGCCGAGGACATCGTCACCGAGGCGCAGGCGGTCGTTCCCGAGGGCGCGTCGCCGGGCTCGGTCGACGTCGCGGTCATGCTGCCCGACGGCCGCTCGCTGCGCGGCACGGTCCCCGGCGTCAGCGGCGACGTGCTGCGCAACGTCACCTACTCGCGCGTCGCGGCGAAGCACCGCCTCGCGGCGTGGGTGCGGCTGCTCGCGTTGACGGCGGCACACCCGGGGCGGTCCTTCGGCGCCGCGACCGTCGGCCGCGCAGGCGGCGGCGCGCGGGTGACCGTCGCCCGCATCCCGCCGCTGGCCGCGGGCGACGCGCTCGCCCACCTGGCGACGCTCGTCGACCTTTGGGAGCGCGGGATGTGCGAGCCGCTGCCGCTGTACTGCGCCGCCTCGGCCGCGTACGCCGACGCGGCACGCGACGGCCGCAGCGCGGTCGCCGCCGCGCGCAGGGCCTGGACGTCGGAGTGGAACTTCGACAAGGAGGACGCAGAGCTCGAGCACCAGCTCGTGCTCGGCGGCGTGGTGACGCTCGACGAGCTGCTGCGCGAGCCGCCGCGCGACGACGAGGCCGGCGACGGCTGGGACATGAGCGAGACGACCCGCCTGGGCCGCTGCGCGCGCCGGCTGTGGGACGGCCTGCTCGCCGTCGAGCAGGTGACCTCCCGATGACCGAGTCGTTCAAGGTCACGGGCCCGCTGCCGGCCGGTGTCACCGTCCTCGAGGCGAGCGCCGGGACCGGCAAGACGTACACGATCGCCGCGCTCGCTGCGCGCTACGTCGCCGGCGGGACGCCGCTGGACCGGCTGCTGCTCGTGACCTTCACGCGCATGGCGACGGGCGAGTTGCGCGAGCGCGTGCGCGAGCGGTTCGTCGGCGTCGAGCGCTGCCTCGACGGCGTGCTCGCGGGCGACCCGCCGGCGGCGCGCGACGAGGTCGCGCTGCTGCTGTCCGACGGGTCGCCCGACGAGGTCCGGCTGCGGCGCGACCGGTTGCGCCGCGCGCTCACCGACTTCGACGCGGCGACGATCGCGACGACGCACGGCTTCTGCCAGGAGGTGCTCGGCGGCCTCGGTATCGCGGGCGACCTGGAGCGCGACATCGCGTTCGTCGAGGACGTCAGCGATCTCGTCGAGGAGGTCGTCGACGACCTCTACGTGCGCCGCTTCTTCCGCGGCGACCCGCCGCCGTTCGGCCGCAAGCAGGCGGCGAAGATCGTGCGAGCGGCGGTCGACAACCCGGCCGAGGAGATCGTCATGGCCGTCGGCGCCGTGCCGCAGATGCGCCGCCGGCTGGCGCTCGCCGCGCGCGAGGAGCTCGAGCTGCGCAAGCGCCGCATGTCGATCATGACCTACGACGACCTGCTGACCCGGCTCGACGAGGCGCTCGGCGGCGAGCAGGGCGCGGCGGCCGCCGCCCGGCTGCGGGCCCGCTACGGCGTCGTGCTCGTCGACGAGTTCCAGGACACCGACCCGACCCAGTGGGACATCCTGCAGCGCGCGTTCGGCGGGGGCGACACGACGCTCGTCCTGATCGGCGACCCCAAGCAGGCGGTGTACGCCTTCCGCGGCGCCGACGTGTACGCCTACCTGCGCGCCGCGCAGGCTGCCGCCACGCGCTGCACGCTCGACGTCAACTGGCGCAGCGACCAGGGCCTGATCGACGCCTACGACGCGCTGCTCGGCGGCGCGAAGCTCGGCCACGAGGGGATCGTCTACCGGCGCGTGCGCGCGGCTCCGGCCAACGAGCAGCCGCGTCTGACGGGCGCGCCGCACCCGGCGCCCGTCCGGATCCGGGTGGTGGAGCGCGGCACGCCGGCGATCGCGCTCACGCGCGGCGGCTTCGCGAGCAACGCGTCGGCGCGGAAGCACATCGCGCGGGATCTCGCGGGGGATCTGGTGTCGTTCCTGTCGTCCGACGCGCAGATCGAGTGCCGCTCGGACGACGGTGCGACGGTCACCCGCGAGGGCGTCCGGCCGGGGCACGTCGCGGTCCTCGTGCGCACGAACCGCAACGCGGCTCTGGTCCGCGAGGCGCTCGAGGAGGCCGGCATCCCGGCGGTCATCAACGGCGCGGGCAGCGTCTTCGCCACGCCGCCGGCGCGCGAGTGGCTGCGCCTGCTGGAGGCGATCGAGCGCCCGACGTCGCCGGCGCGAGCGCGGTCGGCCGCGCTGACGTGCTTCTTCGGCTGGTCGACGGAGCAGGTGGCGGCGGCTTCCGACGAGGACTGGGAGGGCGTGCACCAGCGGCTGCACGAGTGGGCGCGGGTGCTGCGGGTGAAGGGAGTCGCGTCGCTGACGGAGACGATCACGTTGGTCGAACGGCTGCCCGGGCGGATCCTCGCGGCCGAGGACGGCGAGCGGCGGCTGACCGACCTGCGCCACATCGGCCAGCTGCTGCACGCCGAGGCGGCGGCCGAGCACATCGGCACGACGGCGCTTACGGCCTGGCTGCGGCGCCGGATCGCCGAGGCCGAGCAGGACACCGGCGACGAGGAGCGCAGCCGCCGGCTGGAGTCCGACGCCGAGGCGGTGCAGGTGCTGACGATCCACCGCAGCAAGGGGCTGGAGTTCCCCGTCATCTACCTGCCGTTCCTGTGGGAGCCGGGCTACATCCCTCGCGAGCCGGAGCCGGTGCTGTTCCACGACGCGGCGGCGGGCGATGCGCGGGCGCTCGACGTGAGTCTCGAGGGCGGCGATTTCGGCGCGCATCAGCGCCAGTTCGTCATCGAGCAGCGCGGCGAGGACCTGCGCCTGGCGTACGTCGCACTGACGCGGGCGCAGCATCAGGCGGTCGTGTGGTGGGCGGGGTCGTGGGACAGCCGCAACTCGCCGCTGGGACGGCTGCTGTTCGCGCGGGATGAGGCGGGCAACGTAGCTGCGGTGGGGGCGTCGACGCCGGAGGACGCCGCTGCGTTTGAGCGCTTCTCCGAGCTCGCGAGGGATGTAGCCCGGCTCCCACAGGAACGGCAGGTAGATGACGGGGAACTCCAGCCCCTTGCTGCGGTGGATCGTCAGCACCTGCACCGCCTCGGCGTCGGACTCCAGCCG
>DATMJM010000478.1:0-6784 GCA_035553935.1 Solirubrobacteraceae bacterium | reverse complement strand
CGGTCAGCGTGCCCGAGAGGGCGTCGACGACGACGAGCCGGAGGTCATCGAGCCGCTGGACTTCGAGGTCGACATCGACGTCGGCGACGACGAGGAGGAGGACGAGGCGGAGGAGGAGCCCGACGAGGACGGGTCGGACGCGGTCCTCGACGCAGACCAGCTCGACGAGCAGCCCGACGACCCCAACGCCCACAAGCGCTTCTGGTTCGAGCACGCCACCGGCGCCGGCAAGACCGTCGCGGCGATGGGCTTCGTCGACGCCTCGCGCACCGGCGGGATCCTCATCCTCACCCACCGCCGCAACCTCGTCGACCAGTTCCACGGCGAGCTGAAGGACCGCGGCTACGCCAAGCGCGTCACGCCGGCGCTGCTCAAGGGCCAGGACGCGGCCAACGGCCCGGTCACCGTCGAGACCTACCAGTGGTTCGTCCGCAACGCGGGCAACATCTCGTCGGCCTACTCGATCGTCATCTGCGACGAGGCGCACACCGCCCTCGGCGAGAAGACGAGCGCCGCGATCCGCGAGTGGTCGGGACCGATCTTCATCGGCATGACCGCGACCGGCGCGCTGATCGCGCGCCACGTCACCGACCTCTTCCCGACGCAGACGTCGCGCTTCGACCTCGCGCAGGCCGCGCGGCGCGGCGTCATCGCGCCGCTGCGCTGCGTGCGCATCCCGCCGGGCCCGGGCGTGCGGACGATCGCCAAGGTGCCGCTGCGCCGCGGCGAGGTCGACGTCGAGTTCGACCAGGAGCTGCTCGCCGAGCTGCTCGACCAGGGGCCGTTCAACTACGCGGTCGCCGACCTGTACAAGACGCGCTTCAACGGCGTGCCCGGCGTCGTCTACGCCGCCGGCGTGCGCCACGCCTACAACGTCGCCGAGGCGTTCCGCGAGCAGGGCATGAAGGCGATGGGCGTCTCGGGCGAGACACCCAAGCGCGAGCTCGCAGAGATTCTCGCGGGCTATGAGCGCGGCGACGTCGACGTCCTCGTCAACGCGCAGCTGCTCGCCGAGGGCTGGAACTCGCCGCGCGCGACGGTCTGCATGCACCTCGCGCCGACCGCCTCCAAGCGCATCTACCAGCAGCGCGTCGGCCGCGTGACGCGCCGTCATCCCGGCAAGGAGGCCGGCATCGTCGTCGACTTCGTCGCCCCGGACACGAAGAACGACGACCCCGTCGTCACGCTGCACTCGCTGCTGGACCGCGACGTCTACCGCGGCGGCGCGATCGTCGTCGGACCGGTCCGGCGCGGCCGCGGACGGCGCGTGCGCGTCGAGCGCCGCGTGCTGCCGGTGA
This sequence comes from Solirubrobacteraceae bacterium, assembly GCA_035553935.1. Lineage (GTDB taxonomy): Bacteria > Actinomycetota > Thermoleophilia > Solirubrobacterales > Solirubrobacteraceae > CADCVQ01. The sequence goes on along the minus strand of DATMJM010000478.1, from coordinate 5,486 downwards.
CGTCCGACGAGGACCGGCGGATCGAGGTCTTCGAGCGCGAGCTGTGGCGCATCGCGGTCGAGCACCTGCCCTACGGCGAGCAGATCCAGTGGGCGGCGCTCGCAGGCGCGCGCGTCGCGCCGAGCGGCTGGCGCCGGGCGCGGGCGATGCTGCACTTCGACCGCGGCGGCGAGTTCAAGCGCGCGTTCCTGCTGACGGCGGTGCAGCGCAACAAAAACCCGCAGCTGCGGGTGCGCGCGCTGCAGGAGATCGCCGCCGCCCGCGACGCGGAGGCCTTCGACACGGCCGTCGACGTCATCGGCACGTGGACGCGCGAGGAGCGCCGCGAGGGCACGAAGGTCATGCTGCTGGCGCTCGCCGAGAAGCGCATCGGCCGCCGCGACCAGGCCAACGCCTGGATCTGGCGGCTGGCCTCGTACACCCGCGAGGTCCACGAGGAGTACGCCGTCCAGCGCTGGCCGGAGACCAAGCGCCTGCTCGGGCTGCTCGTCAACTCCAGCGGCTCGGCGCACGCGCGCAACGCCCGCCGGCTCGTACACGCCGCCCGCAAGCAGGACCGCCGCCTGAGCGCCGCCCTGCTGGCCGCCGCCATCGCTCACACGCCCGAGGGCGAGGAGATCCTGCGCGGCGCGCGCACGCGCATGGCACGCAAGCCGAGCGCGCTCTCGCGCGAGCTGCTGCGCAACTTCCCCAAGAGCCGCGGGCGGCGCGGCAACCGGCGCCGGCGCAAGAAGGGCGGCGGCGCGGAGGCCGCCGCCGAGGCTGCCGCGGCGGCGGCTCCCGGCACGGGCGCGCAGCGCGAGGACGTCGCCGAGGAGAGGCCCGCGGCGGCGGCGCCGGCAGACGTTGCGGCCGAGGACGCGACACGGGCCGAGCAGACGCCTGCCGGCGGCCGCCCGCGACGCTCGCGGGCGCAACGCCGGCGCCGCCCCGCCGTCGACGACGAGGCCGCGGTCGAGGCGATCGCCGATGCGGCGGCCGCGCTGCTCGCCGCGCGCACGGCCAAGCCCGACGGCGCCGCGGCCGACGAGGAGCCGGCGGCGAGGCCCAGGCGCCGGCGCGCCTCCGCCGACGACGCGGCGACAGCCGCGCCGGCCGACGACGCCAAGCCCAGGCGCCGCAGCACGCGGGCCAAGAAGCCCGCCGACGGCGAGCAGTCCGCGCGGAAGGCCGCCGCCGGCGAGCGGCCCGCAGGGACTGCCGCAGCGAAGAAGGCGCCCGCCAGGAAGCCGGCCGCCAGGAAGCCGGCCGCGAGCAAGCGTCCGCAGGAGGAAACGGAGGCGAGCGATCCCGCCGCGAAGAGGCCGACGGACACGAAGCGCGCAGTGACGAAGCCTGCCGCCGCCGCCCCGGCTCCTGCGGCGATCGAGGAGTCCGCGCCCGAGCGGCGCCGCGCGGCATCCCGTCGCAAGGCGACCTCCGGCGACGGCGCCGACACGGGCGAGCCCACGCCCCGCGGCGAGGATGTCGAGTCCGCCGCCTGAGCGCGGCGCGTACGGGTTCAGGCTGCGCGGCGTCGACGAAGCGCGGGAGCTGCTCGTCGACGCACCGGCGCACTGGCCGGCGCTCGAACTGCGCTGGCGCGTCGACGCCGGTCCCCTGCCGGCGCGCGAGCTGGTCTCCGAGCAGCGCGCCGAGCTGCTGCTCAACGCGGGCGGCTGGGTCGCGATCGAGCGCGCGAGCGGGCGCGCCGACTACGCCCTGCCGCAGGACGTGTCACCGGGTGCACTCGTGCATCCGCATCTCGCGCCCGCCGCCGCGATCATGTCGCGCTGGCTGGGACGGGAGAGCTTCCACGGCGGCGCGGTCGCGATCGGCGACGGCGCATGGGCCGTGCTCGGCGACAAGGAGGCCGGCAAGAGCTCCACGCTGGCGTGGCTCGCGCTGGCGGGTCATCCGGTGCTGGCCGACGACCTCGTGGTCCTCGCCGACGGGCGGGCGCTGGCGGGCCCGCGGTCGATCGATCTGCGCGAGGCCTCGGCGGCGCAGCTCCGCGTCGGCGAGCCGCTGGGCCGGATCGGCCTGCGCGACCGCTGGCGCCTGCGGCTTCCGGCGCCGCCGCCGGCGCTGCCGCTGAGCGGCTGGATCGTGCTCGCGTGGGGCGACGGCGCGCCGTCCCTGCGGGCGCTGCGGGGCGCCGCGCGGCTGGAGGCGATCCTGCCGCACCGCGCGGTGCGGCTGATCCCGGCCGACCCGGCGACGCTCGTGCGGCTCAGCGCCCTGCCGTGCTACGAGCTGCGCCGCCGCCGCGCCTGGTCGTCCCTGCCGGACGCGGCGGAGCTGCTCGTGGAATCGCTGTCAGGCGGCGTCTGAGCCGGTCTAGGAACCGTTGACGGTCCTGTGGAGCAGGATGCCGTCGGACACGTTGCCGTGGATGTTTCCCTGCGTCAGATCGTGCACGGAGCCAAGAGCGCGCAGCCGCGGCGGCTCGTAGGTCTTCGTCGTGTCCTTTGTCATACGGAACCTTTCCGATCGGCACTGGAGCTCAGGGCTACACAGTATGTCCCAGCTCCGGCTCGTGGGCTGGCCGATGGTCCAGTGTCGGGTACGCCGAGAGCCATGCCGCCTGCATGAGCGTCAGCGAGAGGCACGGCGGCGCGTCCGACAGCCAGCCCCCGCGCAGCGCCTCCGCGTCGACGAGCTCGTGCGGGACGCCGCCGCCGTCCCAGCCGCGCGCGAACGCGCGCCCGTGGCGGTTGTAGAACACGGCATCGAAGGACGCCTTGTCGGTGCGCGCCGCGAGCCCGTCCGGCAGCAGGGCGCCGAACAGCGCGCGCAGCGCGCGCTCGTCGCCCGGGAAGCCGTCACGCGGCGCGCAGGCGCGCGCCACCGCGCTCCACAGCTGTGGAGCGCACAGCGGATGCGCGAGCAGCACGTCGCCGGCCGCCGCGCAGACGGCGAGCGACTGCCGTGTCACGCGCAGATAGCGCAGCGACAGCTCGTACTCCATCCGCGCCGCCAGCGGCGCGCGCGGCCGGGCGCTGAGCTGGGCCGCCATCGCGCGCGTCGCCGCGCGCGCCGCGGCAGGACGCATCCACGGCGCCTGCAGCGGATCGCGCGCGGCGATCACGGCGGCGCGGACGGGCCTCGGCGCACGTACGAGCGCCGCGTGCGCGAGCCGCCGCGCGCGCGTTCGCTGCCGCGGCGGGCGCAGGACGTCGAGCAGCTGGTCACCTCCGAGTCCGGTCAGCAGCGAGCCGCCACGGGCGAGGTCGAGCAGCGGCAGGTGGAAGTGCACGTTGAACGGCCACAGCAGCCCGTGCTCGCGCAGCATCCGCCGCGCGTACGGGCCGACCGCGTCGAGCTCGTCGTCGAGCTCGAGCCGCCGCCAGTCCGCCAGGCCGAGCTGCGCGATGACCTGCTCCTGCCAGCGCGACTCGTCGGCGTCCGGCGCGCCCGGGAAGCGATTCGTCACGGGGATCGGCGGCGCCAGGCCCTCCTCGCGCGCGACGCGCACCGCCGCCGCCAGCACGAGCGAGGAGTCGCGCCCGCCCGAGAAGCTCACGAGGCACGGCGGCCGCCGCAGCGCGGGCCGCACGGCGTCCAGCAGCGCCCGCTCGGGGGTCGACGTGGTCGCCGGCAGCGCCGGCGGGCGCGGCTGCGGGCGCGGGTCGAGGGCCAGCCCGCACGCGACATCCAGCGGCGACAGGGACAAGGCCGCGACCGCGGTCATGGATGCAGGCGGCGCAGCTCGGTGAACGGCTCGCGGGCGGCGACGGGATCGCCGTCGAGCCAGGCGTGCGCGCCGAACGCCTCGCCGGGTGCCACGACGCCGATCACGACGTCGCGCCGATCGCCGCACGCGACCAGCCAGCGCTGCTGCACGAGCGCCCCCTCCAGGCAGCTGTGCTCGCGCCGCCGCAGCAGCGCCCCGACGCCGCGGCCGGCATCCGGCGGCAGCCGCGGGGGCGGCGGCAGCTCGACGTCGTCGAGCGGGCGCCGCGGCAGCTGGCGGCGGGCGCGCAGCAGCGCGCGCTGGGCCCACCAGGCCGCCCGCAGCGTCGCGATGTCCGGCGGGCGCCTCACCCCTCTTCGATCAGCTCCCGGGCGCGCAGGTCGGCGAGGAACGCGTCGGTGTCGGCCGCGGCGTGCTGCTGGTCGATGCCGTAGGTCGATGTGAGCAGCTCGACGAGCTGCGCGCGCGTCGCGCCCGCCTGCAGCATCCGCCAGATCAGCGTGCCGCTCGCGTTCGTCGCGAGGTACTGCGACTGCTCGGCGTCGAGCATCACGACCTCGTCGTCGATGACGCGCCAGTCGAGCGCGTCCGCGCGCAGGCGCAGGACGGTGTCATAGGTCATGTACGTACCTCTCGCTCGGGAACAGGGGACGGCTGCAGGCCCTTGAAACCACCGATCTGCCGATCGTCGGGGGGCAGGCGCGCCTCGTGCTCGGAGCGACGCAGGCGCGCATGCCGCAGCGCCCGCCGCGTGCGCATGAGCTTGTGCGGCCACGTCTCCTCGTCGCCGCGCCGCACGCGCCGCGCGAGCGCGCGGGCGGACTGCATCGCGCCGCGCCCGGCGGGCAGGCCCAACAGCGGACTGACGACCTCCTCGATGTGCCGCTCTGCCACCGTGCGCTCGCGAACGGTCTGCAGATGCGGTGCGCAGAGCCGGGCGATCGCAGGCATCGGGGCGTCGTGGAACAGCGCGTCGATCGCCATCTGCGTGATGCGCCAGAGGCGACGACAGCCCCAGCGCCGTGCGAGCGCGTCGAGCCGCTCGGGCTCGACCTCCAGCGCCAGCAGCGCGACGTCGACAAGCTGGCCGATGTGGCCCAGGGGCGCGTGCGCCCACGCATGCGTGGCCGCGAGAAGCGCGTGCGTCGCGGGGTCGGGAGCGTCGACGATGCCATCGGAGAAGCGCGCCGGCACCGTGCTGTCGAGCAGCTCGCTCACCGACGGCGCGCGCAGCCCGTCGGGGAAGTGCGGCCGCGAATGGACCTCGACACCGAGCGGCAGGCCGGGCCAGCGGAGCGGCTGGAGGTGGTGCAGGTCGACGTGCGGCGCCCACATGCCCGTAGGCGCGAAGCCGGCGTCGAGCAGGGCGCGGTGGGCGGCGGCCGCGTCGTCGGCGAGCAGGTCGAGATCGCAATAGGGTCGCAGCGCCGCGGCCGGGTAGCGTGCGGCGGCCTCGGGGCCCTTGAACAGCACGAGCCTGCCCGGGTACGCCCTGCGGATCCGCCGCAGCACGTCGTGCGCGGCCAGGTCGATCAGCACGCGGTCGCGCTCGGCGTCGCGCAGCTGCGGCGACAGCGGCTCGCCGCGCTCGCGCAGGCGCCTGGCGGCGACGAGCTCGAGCCGGTGGAACCGCAGGTCGGCGAAGCTCGGCGCGCGGCCGGCGAGCTCTTCGACGCGTTCCCAGCGCATCAGTACAGCCCCAGGGTCCCGAGCCGCCGCTCGCGCCTGAGCGCGAGGCGGAAGGCGGTGACGCCGATCGCCAGCGACAGCGCCGACAGCGGCGCGAGCACGAGCAGGGCCGGGCCCACGC
>DATMJM010000477.1:0-5414 GCA_035553935.1 Solirubrobacteraceae bacterium | reverse complement strand
CTCGTCCGTGATCGCGTAGTACCTGCGGCGACGGCCTTGCGGCGGCGTGCGCCACTCCGTCGTCACGTAGCCGAGCCGGTGGAGGCGATGGAGCAGCGGATAGAGCATCCCGTCGGTCCATTCGAACTCGCCCCGGGACAGCTCGCGCACCCGCTTGAGGATCGCGTAGCCGTAGCTCTCGCCCTCCGCCAGGATCGCGAGCACGAGCGGCGTCGCGGACGCCGCGACAAGGTCCTTGTCGATGTGCAAGCCCGCCTCCTATAGCTCGAAGCGCTATGCATAAAAGCACAAGGTATGAGGTGCCGCAAGCGACAACCAGCGACAGAGCAGAGGAGGAGCTGCCCGGCGTCAGCCGCCGATCCGCGAGCCGTACTGGCGCTCGTAGTACGCGCGGTAGTCGCCCGAGCGGATCGGCTCCCACCAGGCGCGGTTGGCCTGATACCAGCCGACCGTCTCGTCGAGGCCCTCCGCGAACCGCACGCGCGCCTCCCACCCGAGCGCCCGCACCTTCTCCGAGCCCAGCGAGTAGCGGCGGTCGTGTCCGGGCCGGTCCTTGACGTAGGTCAGCAGGGCGGGATCGGCTCCCGTGAGCTCGATGATCCGCTGTACGACCTCGATGTTCGGGCACTCGTCGGGACCGCCGACGTTGTAGGCCTCGCCCGGCGCGCCGTGCGCCAGCACGTGGCCGATGCCGCGGGCGAAGTCCTCGACGTAGAGCCAGTTGCGGACCTGCATGCCGTCGCCGTAGACCGGCAGCGGATCGCCGTGCAGCGCGTTGAGGATCATCAGCGGGATGAGCTTCTCCGGATACTGGCGCGGCCCGTAGTTGTTCGAGCCGCGGCAGATCACCGTCTGCAGCCCGTAGGTGTGGAAGTACGACGCGACGAGCAGGTCGGCGCCGGCCTTCGTGGCGCTGTAGGGCGACGACGGCGCGAGCGGCGAGGACTCGGTGAACGAGCCCTGCTCGATCGATCCGTAGACCTCGTCGGTCGAGACCTGCAGGTAGCGAACGCCGGCCGCGCGCGCGGCCTCGAGCAGTACCCAGGTGCCGACGGCGTGCGTCGTCACGAAGGCGTCGGGCTCTGCGATCGAGCGGTCGACGTGCGTCTCGGCAGCGAAGTTCACGACTGCGTCGACGCCGTCGATCGCGGCAGCGACCGCGCGGGGATCCTCGATCCCCGCGTGCACGAAGTCGATGTCCAGGCCCTCGAGGTTCTCGCGCCGCCCGGCGTACGTGAGCTTGTCCAGGACGGTGATCTCGTCGCCGTGGTCCTCCAGCCGCACGCGGACGAACGCCGATCCGATGAATCCGGCGCCGCCGCAGACGAGCAGTCTCATACGGCCACCCTCGTCGCGAGGTATGCCGCCAGGCCGTCCTGCCAGGCCGGCAGCACGAGCGCGTCGCGGCGCTCGGTGCCGAGCACGCTGAAGGCCGGCCGCGCCGCCGCCCGCGGGAACTGGTCGCTGGTCGCCGGCAGCACCCGGCAGTCGATCCGCGCGCGCTCGAAGATCTCGAGCGCGAGCTCGTTCCACGAGCACGAGCCGCTGCCGGCGATGTGGTGCACGCCGGGCTCGCCCGGCCGCTCGGCGAGCTCGACGAGCGCAGCCGCGAGGTGCCCGGTCCACGTCGGGCAGCCGACCTGATCGGTGACGACGCAGACCTCGTCGCGCTGGGCGCCGAGCGCGAGCATCGTGTCGACGAAGTTGCGCCCGCCGGCCCCGAACAGCCACGCCGTGCGGACGATGGCATGGCGCGGATCGGCCGCGGCGACCGCGCGCTCACCGGCGAGCTTCGTCTCGCCGTAGACGCCGAGCGGCGCGACGCGATCGGACTCGACCCACGGCTCGCGCTTGGAGCCGTCGAAGACGTAGTCGGTCGAGATGTGCACGACGAAGGCGCCGATCTCGGCCGCCGCGGCCGCCACGTGGCCGGCACCGCGCGCGTTGACGGCCTCGGCGCGCTGCCGGTCGGACTCGGCGCCGTCGACGTCGGTGTAGGCGGCGCAGTTGACCACCGCGTCCGGCTGCGCGGCGGCGACGGCCTGCCGCGTCGCCTCGGCGTCGGTGACGTCGAGGTCGGCTCGCGCGTGGCCGCGCACGTCGTGTCCCCGCCGCGTCGCGGCCTCGACTACCGCTCGACCGAGCATGCCGCCGGCTCCGGTGACCAGCAGCGTCGTCACAGGATCCCGATCTCCGAGTTGTCGCCGACCATGAAGCGGTAGGCGCGCGGCTGGCGCACGCCGCGCGCGATCGTGACGTTGCGGCCCAGCAGCGAGGACTCCATCCGGCCCTCGAGGTTGGACACCGTCGAGCCCTCCAGCAGGATCGAGTGCTCCACCTCGGCCGAGGTGATCGCGCAGCCGGCGCCGATCGCCGTGTAGGGCCCGATGTAGGCGTCGGTGATCCGCGCGCCGGCGCCGTGCTGGAGCGCACGACCGTGCGCTCCAGCACGGCGCCGGCTTCGACGACGACGCGCCCGTCGCACTGCGAGTCGACGAGCTCGCCCTCGATGCTCGGCTCGAGGCGGTCGAGCACGAGCCGGTTTGCCTCGAGCACGTCGTCCAGGCGGCCGGTGTCCTTCCACCAGCCGCGGACGATGTGCGGCTCCACCCGCCGGCCCTCGTCGACGAGGTACTGGATCGCGTCGGTGATCTCCAGCTCGCCGCGGGCGCTCGGCTCGATCGCGCGGGCGGCGTCGTGGATGCCGGCGGTGAACATGTAGACGCCCACGAGCGCGAGGTTCGTCTTCGGGACGGGCGGCTTCTCGACGAGCGCCACGACGCGATCGCCGTCGAGCTCGGCAACGCCGTAGTTCTGCGGGTCGTCGACCGGCGTCAGCAGGATCAGCGCGTCGGGGCTGCTCGCGCGGAAGGACTCGACGAGGTCGGTGATGCCGCCCTGCAGGAGGTTGTCGCCGAGGTACATGACGAACGGGTCGCCGTCGAGGAAGGCCTCCGCCGTCAGCGAGGCGTGCGCGAGCCCGAGCGGCTCGTCCTGCTCGATGTAGCTGACCGTGGCGCCGAACCGCGAGCCGTCGCCGACGGCGGCGCGGATCTCTGCGCCGGTCTCGGGCGCGATGATGATGCCGATCTGCTCGATGCCGGCGTCCACGATCGCCTCGATGCCGTAGAAGAGCACGGGCTTGTTGGCGACCGGCACGAGCTGCTTGGCGCTCGTGTGGGTGATCGGGCGCAGGCGCGTGCCCTTGCCGCCGGAGAGGATGAGCCCCTTCATGGCGTCCCGTCAGTAGACCCCGGCCGCGAGCTTGCGGTGGTCCCACGTCGCGCGCGAGCGCGGGCGGAACTGCAGGGCGACGCGCTTGGGCGCCTGGGCCAGCACCATCTGCCTGACGTCGTCGTCGAGCTCGCCCGGGCCGCCGGCGCGGTAGCGCTCGAACAGCTCGGTGCCCAGGTCGGCCACCTGATCGGTGGCGCGGTGGATCGCGACGTCGCACTTGAGCATCACGCCGCGCAGCTCGCCGTACTCCTCGCCCGCCTCGACCTCGAGCGTCGCGCGCGCGTCGCGCTCGAGGTTGCGCACCTTCTGGGACTTGGCGAAGGTCCACGACCAGACCTCGTCCTCGCCGCGCAGCACGTACCACAGCGGCATGAGGTGCGGGAAGCCGTCGCGGCCGATCGTGGCGCAGATCACCGTGCGCTGCTCGGCGAGGAAGGCCGCGACCTCGGCGTCCGACATCCTGATCTGCGCGCGACGGCTCACGGGCGGGACTGTAGCCAGCCTCGCCCGTGGCGCGTGTGTCAGCGGTCGTCGGGCCCGAAGGTGCTCAGCGCACGGCCGCTGCTCGCAGGCGCTCGACGGCCGCGAGCACCCCTTCGCGCGCCTCGGCCGGCTCGAGCACCGCAGCGTCGCCGGCATCGCCGAGGATGTCGCGCACGAGGAAGTCGATGCCCTTGAACGGATGCTCGACGATCACCGAGCCGTCGGCGAGCTCCTGCGCGACGCGGCGCTCCTCGCGCGCCCAGCGCGCGCGCTCGGCGGAGACCCAGACGCGGGCGATCCGCGACGCCTCGACCTCGCCGGTGCGCAGCCAGCCGTCGAGCTCGGCGGCCGGGTCGACCTCCGGGCGCGGCTCGTACGTGCGCTCGGTGACCTCGGCGTGGCGGATGCGGTCCAGCCGGAAGTGGCGGACAGCGCCGCGTTCGGGATCGAAGGACGCGACGTACCAGCCCTCGCGCCCGTTGACGAGCGCGTAGGGCTCGACGACGCGCGTCGTGAACTCGTCCTCGTTGGGCTTGTAGTAGTCCAGCGCCAGCAGCCGGCACCCGTTGATCGCCTCGGAGACGACGCGCGCGATCGTCGAGTCGTCGCCGTCGGCGTCGGCGACGTGCAGGCCCTGCTGCATCGGGTCGGCACCGAGCGCGGCCACGATCTTCTCGCGCGCGGACGCAAGCGAGCCCTCGGGCAGGTGCTCCCCGATCAGGTCGATCGCGGCGACGAGCGCCTTGGCCTCGACGGGCAGCAGCCGCGCGGGACGGGCGAAGTTGTCCGAGTAGGGCTCGGGGTCGACCTCGATCTGGCCGCGGTCATCGATCTCGGCGTACAGCACGTACGAGCCGCCGCCGAAGTTCACGACGTTGAGGACGTTGATGTCCTCGCGCAGCTCGGCGTCGGAGATCTGCATGCGCTCGCAGACGTCGGCGGCGTCGAGCTTGATTCCGGCGCGGCCGGCCTGGATGAGGATCGAGGCCAGCGTGACCAGGCGCGCGAAGCGTTCGGGTCGGATGGACGTCTCAGTCCGTCGCGACGCCCCGTTGCACGCGGCGGTCGCCTCGGCCTCGCCCCGCCCGCCCTGCGTCGAGACGACCGGCGGGGGGAGCTCGAGGCCGGGGCCGCGGTGACGCGCGCGCAGCAGCTCGATGCGCTCGGCGATCTCGCGCTCGAGCTCGGGCGGCCCGATCACGCGGCCGTGCTCGCCGAGGCGCAGCACCCAGGCGGCGAGCTGGCGGCGGTCGGCGTAGGGCGTGGCGAAGACGATGTCGCCGTTCGTGCCGGCCGGCTGGATCTCGCCGTAGCGGCCGAAGTGGCGTTCGATCTGCCATGCGATCCGCTCGGAGACCCAGATCTCGGCCCGGCCCGCCGTCTCGCCGAACTGCCACTCGGCACGGTTGGCGTACGGCCGCGGGTCGAAGCCCTCGGGCGGTCCCTTGAAGTCGTGCTCGGCCTTCGTCGCGTAGGCGACCTTGCCGCGGATCCGCGACAGGCGAAAGACGCGCAGCGCCTTGCGCTCGTGGGCATAGCCGAGGAGGTAGAACTCGCCCTTGAAGAGCAGGTGGTACGGGTCGACCTTGCGCGTGCCGGTCTGGTCGGAGGCCATCGTGTAGTAGTCGAACATGATCGTCTTGTTGCGGAAGATCGCCGTCTCGATCTTCGCCAGGCGCTGGGACAGGTCGTGC
>DATMJM010000476.1:0-7478 GCA_035553935.1 Solirubrobacteraceae bacterium | reverse complement strand
AGCTTCGCGAGGGCGACGTGCTCGCGATCCCGAACGGGGTGCCGCACCAGTTCGTCGACGTCTCCGACCCGTTCCTGTACTTCGTCGTGAAGGTCGAGGCCTGAGCGATGTCGGCGCAGAGCCTCGCCGCTCGTCCGGCCGCGCGCCTGCCCGGGCCGCCCGAGCTGCTGCCCGGACGGCCGGACGCGATCGTCGACCTGCAGACCGAGGACGGCGTCGCGCTCGTCGCCGGCGAATGGCGCTACGCCGACGCGCGTATCGAGGAGACGATGCTGCGGCTCGCGAGCGGCCGCGTCTGCTTCAACTGGTACCGGATCGAGATCACGATCCCGCAGCGCGTCGGCGACTTCGACCCGACCGGCTCGACCGTCGTCTTCGAGGTCGTCGTCGACGACTACGCCGAGGTCTGGGTCGACGGCGAGCTGCCGCTCGTGCTCGGCATCACCGGCGGCCCCGTCGTCGGCGGCTTCAACGCGCCCAACCGCGTCGTGCTGACGCGCGACGCGCGCCCGGGCGACCGCTTCGCGCTCGCGGTGTTCGGCATCAACGGCCCGATCTCGGCTGCGCCCCCGAACTACATCTGGATGCGGACGGCGACGCTCGACCTCTTCGCCGCCGAGCGCGCGCGGCCCGCGCAGGACGCACCGCTGGTCGTCGACCGCCTCGACCCGCGGCTCGACGACATCGTCCCGGCGGACGCGCGGCTCGAGCGCGTCGCCGAGGGCTTCGAGTTCACCGACGGCGCGGTTTGGTCGCCGGACGGCGGCCTGCTGTTCAGCTCGCCGAACACGAACGCGATCTACCGCTGGGACGCGCGCGGCGAGGTGACGGTGTTTCGCGCCAAGAGCGGCTACGCCGGCGTCGACATCGGACGCTACGCGCAACCCGGCTCCAACGGGCTGACGTACGATCCCGACGGACGGCTTGCGATCTGCCAGCACGGCAACCGGCGCGTCGTCCGCGTCAACCCGCACGGCGACGTGACGGTGGTCGCGAGCGCGTACGGCGGCAGGCGGCTGAACAGCCCCGACGACCTCGTCTACCGGTCCGACGGCACGCTGTACTTCACCGACCCGCCGTTCGGCCTGCCGGGCGGCTTCGACGACCCGGCGAGGGAGCTTCCCTTCAGCGGCGTCTTCCGCGTGCGCGACGGCGACGTCGTGCTCCTCAGCGACGAGCTCGACGGGCCGAGCGGTCTGGCGTTGTCGCCCGACGAGCGCTTCCTGTACGTCGGCAACTCAGACGTCGAGCGCAAGGTCGTCATGCGCTACGAGCTCGACGTCGCCGGCGACGCCCTGGACGCCATCGTCTTCTGCGACCTCACCGGCGCGCCCGGCGACGACGCGATCGACGCAATCAAGGTCGACCGCGCGGGCAACGTGTACGCCTGCGGGCCCGGCGGAATCTCGGTGCTGTCGCCGGGCGGCGAGCGGTTGGGGCTGCTCGAGCTTCCCGAGGCGCCGCACAACCTCGCCTGGGGCGATGAGGACGGCCGCACGATGTACGTGACGGCGCCGACGAGCGTGTACCGCGTGCGGCTCGGCATCGCCGGCGTGCGCCCAATCGATGCGAGAAAGGACACACCGTGAGCAAGGGACTCCAACCGGGGATGACGTTCCCCGACTTCGTGCTGCCCGACGAGAACGGCATGCGCCACCGGCTGTCCGACCTCCAGCGGGACGACGTCATGGTCGTCATGCTCAGCCGCGGCGAGCACTGCCCGCGCGAGCGGATGCACCACCGCGAGATGCTGCGCTTCCACGAGTGGTGCTCGGTCGCGTTCACGCAGCTGGTCAGCATCCTGCCGAACAGCCTGCACGACACCTACAAGCTCAAGATCTCGACGGGGGCGAACTGGACCTTCCTCGCCGACGAGCGGGGCGAGGCGCGCAGCTCGTTTCAGATCGACGAGTACACCGACGACCACCACGACAACGCGGTCGTCCCGCACACCGTCATCCTCGCGCCCGGGCTCCAGATCGCCAAGGTCTACGTCGGCTACTGGTTCTGGGGCCGACCCTCGCCGGAGCAGCTGTGGGCGGACATCGGCGACCTGCTGCGGCGGATCAAGGCGGACTTCGATCCGACCGTGCCCGAGGCGCGGCAGGCATGGGAGCGAGCACACGCGGCCGCCGCGCCGGCATGAGCGCGACCTCGCGCCGGTCTCGGCGGACGGCGCTTTGCGCTCGAGCGACCGAAGCCTGTCTGCCACGCTGCGGATCGCCGTCATGCGCGCCGGCAAGCAGGGCGACGACGGCTGCTTCGACCTCAAGCGCTTCGGTGCCCCGGCCGACGCCTGCGCGCAGTACCAGGCTGAACGCGCCGCGTCTGCGCGCGGCAACGATGACGAGGCGACGGCTTGTCCGGCGAGTCGTTCGGCAGTAGCTCGTCGATCGGCGGTCGCGGCACCGTCGGTCAGACGATCGTGACGGGGATGCCCGGCGCGATGCGCGCGGCAAGCCAGGTGACGTCGGCGGTGCGGAGTCGCACGCAGCCATGCGATATTGCGGTGCCCGGCCTGCCGCCGATGTTCTGGAGCCCGTGCAGGGCGATCTGGCCGGGACCGCCGGCGAACTCCTGCAGAACCCTCGACCGCGCGCTCGTCGCCAGCGCGAACGGTGCGCCGGCGTGAGTGGCGTCGAGCCGCACGTTCTCCTCGACGAAGTACCTGCCGCGCGGCGTTGGAGTGGACGGCTTGCCGACGATCGCCGCGAACCTGCGGATGAGCCGCCCGCTGCGGTAGACGCGGATGCCCCGTGCGCCGACGTCGACGACGATGTGCCAGCGCGTCGTGGCCCGGCGCGTCTCGTTCGACCGGATCCAGCCGCTTCGCGGCGGGGACCTGCGGCCCAGCGTGCGACCCGGCAGTCGGACGCGTAGCCAGCCCCGCGCATCGTCGTCGACCCTCCGATCGAGCACCGGCAGCACCGTTCGCGCATGCGTGATCGGTCGCCGCGGGCCGATAGATCCCGTCGCCGCGCCGCCAACGTCGGGGCGGCTGCGCACTTCATGCCCCCCGAGCAGGACGACGAGCTCCTGTTCCGGCGCGATCGCGCTGCCCGCCGCCGCCGCCGGCGCGAAGAGCGCGCAGGCGACGAGCACCAGCGCCCACGCCGGCGCCGCGGTCATCAGCCGGTGAGGCCGAAGGGCCCGCGCGGCCGGCGCGACGGAGACCGCGGTCGCTCTCGCTGGGTCGAGCGTGCCGCTTCCGCGCAGGCACGGAAGCGCATTCTCAGCGTCGCCGCCGGCGTGCCGTCCCTGAAGGTGACGCGCGCGCTGACGCGGTGGACGCCGGCACCGGCGCGCACGAGCGTGGTGAACGGCGATCTCGTGCGGGTCGCGATCACGCGCCCGCCGAGCGAGAAGACGACCCGGCGGATGAACAGGCCGGTGACGACTGCGCGGAACCTCCCGTCGACACAGCGCCGGATGCCGGAGCGCGCGACCGTCCTGGCGATCGCGCGCGGGCTGGTCGTGAACAGCGCCGTCCCGTTCTCGCCCGACGCGGATCCACCGGCGCCGGGACCGCCAGCGCCGCCCGGCGTGCCGGAGGACGGCGCGCCGGAGGACGGTGCGCCGGAGGACGGTGCGCCGGGCGTCGGCCCACCGGAGGTCGGGGTGCCACCCGTCGTCCCGGGCGCACAGCGCGCGCGCGTGATCGTGTCGTTGATGAGCGTCACGGCGCCGTTGCGCGCCAGCGCGCGCCCGTGCACCCTCACGCCGTCGTTCATCGAGATCGACGTCAGGGCGAGGATGTTGCCGGTGAACACCGACGACGTTCCGAGCGTGGCCGAGCTGCCGACCTGCCAGAAGACGTTGCAGGGCTGCGCCCCGTTGATGAGGTTCACGCGGCTCGCGGAGGCCGTGGTGAGCGTCGATCCGGCCTGGAAGATGAAGACCGCGTCGGGATCGCCCTGGGCGTCGAGGGTCAGCGCCCCCGTCAATCCGAGCGACGAGGCATTCTTGTAGACGCCGGCGGTGAGCGTCAGGCCGCCGAGCTCGGTGGGCACCGCCAGCGCGGGGATCCGGCCGGCGGCGTCGTCATAGGCGATCGTGAGATCGGACTGTGCGCCGGCTGCGACGGCGTCGGCCGCGTGGATCGTGCCGTTCACGGTCGCGGGGGGCCCGAAGCCGGTGACCGACGTCCCCGGGGTGACGCCGAGGTCGCCGTTGATCGTGGAGGGGCCGGTGTTGGTCGCCGCCGAGCCCGCGAGCACGGCGAAGCTGTCGGCCGTACCGAGCCCGACCTGGGGCTGCGCGGCAGAGGCCGTGCCCACGGGCAATGCCAGTGAAACGACGCAGGACAGCGTGAGCAGGGCGACCGTGCGCTCGCGACGTCGATGTGCGGGCGGGCAACTACGGGCGTGGCGGAGACGCATGGCGAGACCTCATCAATCAGATGCGAGGGACCCTGACGGTCCGCTCGGGGCGTGTGCCGCATCGTCAGATGTTTCCCCCACCCGTGACGCGTTTGGCCAACGTAGCACGAAACGCATCTGCACTTACGACGGACCATTATTGTGACTGACGCAGCTTTCGCCCCTGGACCTTTCACCCGCGCGCATTCTCGGCCGTTCGGGGGCCAAATCGCGCACTCGTCCGTGTCGAGCTCGACGTGATCCTGCGCCGGTGCGAGCGCGGCACGTGGGAGCCGCCGGCGAAGACGATCGCGGTGGCGTTTGCCGGCCGCGGAGGAGGAGGAAACGCTTCACGTCACGGCGTCGCGCTGGTGGCAGCGCCGCGTCGGCGAACTGCAGCGCAAAGACGCAGGGGGACTATCGCGGGCGGCTGGACCACCTGCTGCGTGAGCTCGCGCACGAGCCGACGTCGTCGATCGACGCGCGGCGCGTTGACGGCCTCCGCCAGGCGCTCGTGGGACGAGGCCTCGGGCCACGGTCGGTGAACATGGTGCTCGCCCTGCTTGCGCAGGTGCTCGACGACGCCGTCGACTACGGCCTGCTGGATGCCAACCCGGCGCGCGGCCGGCGCCGACGGATGAAGGTCGCCAAGCCGCGGCGCGCGTTTCTTGAGCCCGACATGGTTGTCGACCTCCTTGAGGCAGCCGGCCACTGGGAGGCCGAAGTGCCCGAGCACCAGCGCTACGGCCGTCGCGCTCCTGGCGCTGCTTTGCCTGTCGGGCGCGCCGCGGATCAGCGAGGCGCTCGCTGCTGACCGCGGCGAGGATCGACCTGAACGCCGGCCGCTGGCGCATTCCGGACCTCGAGACCGAGGCCGGCGTACGCGACGTCGAGCTGACGGCGTACACGCTCGGCGAGCTGCGGGCGCACCTCGCTACGCGTCCGCCCCGCCGCGACCTCGCCGCTGTTTCAGACGCGCACCGGCGGCCGACTGGACGCGTCCAACGTGCGAAACCGGCTGCTGAACGGACTGCCGGCGCGCAACCGGCGCGCTGCGGCTGATTCCGGGCTTGGGCCGCTCGCGCGCCAGTAGCTTGTCGGCTGGACTCGAGTCGATGACGCCGCGACGCACGGCGTGGCCGAGCACCAGCCGCAGCGGCGACCACCACGCGCGGATCGAGCCGAGCGCGTAGCCCTCGGCCTGGCGGCGACCTGCGTGGTGATGAGGCGCTGCTGCGCCTCAGGGCCGAACCGACAACACGCGACACGCCGGTCCGCGTGCTCAGCGCGGACGCCTCACCCGGCCAGATCAGGCGACTGCGCGAAGCGGGCGCAACGGCCTACCTCACAAAGCCGATCGACCGGCACGAACTGCTCGAGGTCGTCGAGCGCTGCCTGGCGCAACCGCCTGCCGGCGCGATCTGAGCCGCCGAGCCGGCAACTGCAGCCGCGTCAGACGGTCGGCGGCGGCCGCGCGTAAGGAGACCTACATCACCGCTGCGACGATCTCGGCATCCTACGCGGAGCCGGACGTATGTATGAACGTCGACGTCACTGCTCACATGTGTAGCGGCAGCACCGATGGTATGGCATGAGCACACATGCAGGTGTCAAGGGTTTTTCTGAGCCCAGCGACGTAAGAGTCCGCCGACCGCAGCACCAGGGACGACAGCTGCTGTACATCGAGGACAACCCATCCGCCATGGGGCTCGTCGAGTGGATCTTGGATCGAGAGGCCCACGTCGACGTGATCACGGCGACGCAGGGCAGGCGCGGACTTGAGCTGGCGCACGAGCAGCAGCCAGACCTGATCGTGCTCGACCTGCACCTGCCCGACATGTCTGGCGAGGATGTCCTGCAGTACCTGCAGCAAAGCGATGCCACACGTCGCATCCCAGTGGTGGTACTGAGCGCGGACGCGGGCAAAAAGCGGATCGCGCGGATGCTGCGGCTGGGTGCGCGCGACTACGTAACCAAGCCGCTCGACGTCGCGCACTTCCTCGGTGTGATCGAATCGAATCTCACGCCTCGCTGATCTTTTCGCTGGCGCTCGCGGTGCTGTCGATCGCGGCGCACAGTTCGTGCGGACACGCCGACTGGCTGTGCGCGTTCAAGACCGAGCTGAAAGCCACCGATAGGCGGACACGTGATCACTTTCCTACAACGCGGCCGCGATGAGGTCGAGGGCGGCGTCCCCGCGAACGCGGACACCGCTCCGCGGCACGTCTTCCACGGTGCGGCGTGCACGACAGCAGCCATCAGGGGGGGCGTCTCTGCTGGTGCCTGCCCCCGTGTCCGTCGGGGAGGCCGATGATGGTGTGGCTGAACACGATGTCGCGTTCGCGCCTACGAATCCTGTTCGTCGTCTTGACGTTGGGACCGCTGGCGTTGCTTGGCTACCTTGCGCTGAACATCTCAACGGACGTGGTCCGCGATCGCGAGAAGACCGGCCTGCAGGCGGAGGTCGGCTTGAGCGCGGCGTACATCCAGAGCGAGATCGCTGGGCTGCAGGAGATCGTCGAGTCCTATGCCCATCGTCCGACGCTGGTCAACAGTCTGACCGGGCGCCCGCGCCGCGGAGACGCGGCGATCATCCGCCTTCACCTCAGCCAGCTCCAGCGCGTACGCGAGGGCATCGGCACGGCCTTCATCGCCCGCACCGACGGACGGCTGATCGAGATCGTGCCCTCCACGCCGGCGATCGTGGGCAAGGACTTCAGCTTCCGCGACTGGTACCGGGGGGTGACGACCACCGGCCGAACCTATGTGTCGGAGGCGTACAAGACGCAGGCGACCGGTCATCCGAATGTCGTTGCGGTGGCGACACCCGTCCGCAGCATGACGCGCGATGGCGTGCCGGGACGCCCGAAGGCGATCCTCGTGGCCGCCTACCGCATCGATCAGATCCAAGCCTTTGCGGACCGGTTCGCAAGAGACTCGGGCGTGAACCTGACGGTGACCGACCAGCAGGGTGGGGCGCTCGCGGCGCCGGGACGCCGCTCGCCCGGATTGGTCTCCCTCCGCGCGGATCGCCGTGTCGAGGCTGCGCTCCGCGGCCGCATGGGCGTCGCTGAGGTCACGCGCGACCAGCACGACATGCTCTCCGCATACACCCCCGTG
>DATMJM010000475.1:0-4289 GCA_035553935.1 Solirubrobacteraceae bacterium | reverse complement strand
GTGTCGACGACCCTTACCCCAACCGCGGCTGACACCACATCGCAGCCGGCGATCCCGCGCGACCGCCAGCATGCTGCTCGTGGTTCGGCACGGGCGCGCCTGCGTCATCATGGGGTCGTGCCTTTCGTTGCGCCGATGCTGCTCGCGACCGCGCCCGACTGGCCTGATCCCCATGCTTGGGCGCTCGAGCCGAAGCGGGACGGCTACCGCATGGTCGATGCGTGACGGTAGCGGCGTGACCGCCGATGGCGCGTCCGCGCGCGTCGTGCGCGCGGAGATACGCGAGTTCCACGAGCAACTCGCCGTCTGGCTCGCCGAGGGGTCCGAGCGCACGATGCAGCGGCTTGCGAGCGCGGTCGCGCGGGAGCTCTCCTTCGTCGGACTCGACGGCGAGGCGCTCGACCGCGACGAGCTCGTCGCGGCGCTCGCCGACGCGGGCGCGAGCCGGCCCGGCCTGCGGATCGCCATCGAGGACCTCACCGTCCGCGAGCTTGCATCCGGCCTCTGGCTGGCGACGTTCGTCGAGCGCCAGAGCCCCGGCCGCAGCCGCCGCACGAGCGCGATCTTGCGCAATGAGACCAAAGCGCCACTGGGCGTCGCGTGGGTGCACGTGCACGAGACGCCGCTCGGCTGATCGCGCTGATCGCCTGCGCGGCGGCGGCAGCAGCCGCGCAGCGCTGGATGTCGAAAATCGCGGTGCCTTCGGTTCGAGGCGATGTCCTTGCAGTGAGACCCGAGACGCATGACCACCTGTGACACGCGCCTGCCACTCACCGGGGCCAAGGGCGTATCGGCGGCGGCTCGCGCAGCGCCAGCGCACACCAATGCGTCCCCCGCACACGCTCGTCTGCCCAGGGAGCCTGCCCGCAGCTGGGCGTATCGTGACGCGCGATGGCCGCGATAGATCGAGCGTCGAATGTGGGGTGACGTCTTCGCTGAGCTTTCGGCGGCTCATCGTGAGGGGCACCTGACGGTCGAGGATCTCGAGCGCCTTGCGCTTGCCGCTTACATGGTCGGCAGGGACGACGTCTGCGAAGAGGCCTGGACGGACGCGCATCACGCGTGGCTGCGCGGCGGCGAAGCGGAGCGCGCCGCGGGCTGCGCGTTCTGGCAGGCGCTCGGGCTCTTCTTCCGCGGTGATCTGGCTCCTGCGATGGGTTGGGTCGGCCGTGGCGGCCGACTGCTGGAGCACAGCGGCCGCGACTGCATCGAGCAGGCATGGCTGCGGATGCTGAAGGCCCTGCCGCTGCTGTTCGGAGCAGACGTGGAAGCGGCGTATCCGAGCTTCATCGAGGCGGGCGAGATCGCAGACCGCCTCGGCGATACGGACGCGGCGATGTTCGCGCGGCTCGGCCACGGATACGCGCTGATCCTGCGGGGGCAGGTCGCGCAGGGCGTGGGGCTGCTGGACGAGGTCATGGTCGCCGTCACGGCAGACGAGGTGTCGCCGATGCTCGCCGGAATTGCCTATTGCCAGGTGATCGCCCTGTGTCACGCGGTCTTTGACCTGCGTCGCGCGAGGGAGTGGACGCAGGCGCTCACGCGGTGGTGTGATTCACAGCCCGATCTCGTTCCGTTCCGGGGCAACTGTCTCGTCCATCGCTGCGAGATATTTCAGTTGCAGGGCGCGTGGACGGACGCGCTCGAGTCGGCGCGGCGTGCATGCGCATGGCTTACGGGTCCACCGGTGTGGGATTCGCTCGGATCTGCCTACTACCAGCTCGCCGAGATTCAGCGGCTGCGCGGCGAGCTCACGCAGGCACAGGCGTCCTACCGCCAGGCCAGTCTCGCCGGACGCGATCCGGAGCCCGGGATGTCGTTGCTCCGCTTGGCCCAGGGGCGAATCGATCTCGCTGTCCGTGCGATCGGCCGGGCGCTGGAGGAGACACAGGATCCGGTCGCTCGCGCCCGCCTGCTCCCCGGTTATGTCGAGGTCATGCTCGAGGCAGAAGGCGTCGCCGCCGCGCGCGTGGCGGCCGACGAGCTGGCCCGCATTGCGGTGCAGTTGGGCATCCCCTATCCGAACGCTCTCGCGGCTCACGCGTCGGGAGCCGTGCTGCTGGCGGAAGGAGATCCACGCGCGGCGCTGACGATGCTCCGAACGGCGCTGCGCCTATGGCTGGATCTCGACGCGCCGCATCACGCGGCGTGCGTCCGCCTGCTGATCGGCCTCGCCTGCCGCGACCTCGACGACAGCGCCAGTGCCGCGCTCGAGTTCGACGCCGCGCGCGGCGCCTTCGAGAAGCTGGGCGCAATTTTTGATCTCGAGCGCCTCGCTCGACTCGCCGGTTCGTCGCCGCCGGGTGGGCCACTCAGCCGGCGCGAGAGCGAGGTGCTCACGCTCGTGGCCGCGGGGAAGACCAACCGCGCGATCGCGTCCGAGCTGGTCATCAGCGACAAGACGGTCGCGCGGCACGTCAGCAACATCTTCACGAAGCTGCGGCTTTCGTCGCGTGCCGAGGCCACCGCCTACGCCTACGAGCACGGCCTGGTCCGCAGGTAGCTGCCACTACGCAGAACTGCGCATACCCGCGCACGGGCAATGGGTATTTCGCCCGAAGTCGAAGCGCTGCTCGCCCTCTACGGTCGCATGCCACCAGGGTCTTGAGGCACTCACCGCAAGGAGGAGACGATGACCAGTGTTCAGCGCGAGGCCAGCGGGAGCGAGCAGCACGCCGCGCCGCCGCAGGCATGGGACGCGATCGCGCACGGCTACGACCGCTACGTGGCTCCGCAGGAGGTCGAGCTGGCCAACGAGGCGCTCCGCCTCCTCGGCCTCGAGCCGGGCGAGCGGTTCCTCGACGTGGCGGCGGGGACGGGTGGCCTGAGCCTGCCGGCCGCACGCATGGGGGCACAGGTGCTCGCCACCGATTGGTCACCCGCGATGATCGAGCGCTTCGAGGCGCGAGCCCGCGACGAGGGCCTGAGCGGGGCGGAGGCACGCGTGATGGACTGCCACGCGCTCGATCTCCCGGACGACACGTTCGACGTGACCGGCTCGCAGTTCGGGGTCATGCTCGTGCCCGACCAGCCGCGCGCCCTGCGCGAGATGGTCCGGGTGGCCCGGCCCGGCGGCCGCGTCGTCCTGACCGCCTACGGCGCCCCGGCCGAGCTCGACTTCCTCGGGTGCTTCATCGGCGCGCTCACCGCCGTCCACCCGGACTTCCCGGGCCTTCCGGACGACCCGCCGCCGCTCGAGTTCCAGGTCGCCGATCCGGAGGTCCTGCGGCGTCGCCTGGCCGAGGCGGGCCTGGTCGACGTGCGCGTGGTGCGGACCACCGAGCGCCCGTCGTTCGCCTCGGGCCGGGAGCTCTGGGACTGGACCCTCTCCGGCAACCCGATCCCCGGCATGCTGATCGCCGACCTCGGCGAGGAACGGCGCGCAGCGATGCTCGCGATGCTGGACGGCATGGTGCGGGAGCGCGCCGGCGCCGGCGGGCGGGCCGTCCTGGCGAACGCGGTGCACATCGGCGTCGGGACCAAGCCGGCCTGACGTGCCGGCAACCCGCGCTCAGAATGCGTAGCGGACCTCGCAGCCGGGCAGCCGCTCCGACATCACATCGAGGAACTGCCGCAGCAGCCGGCCCTTCAGACCGCGCCGGTAGCGCAGGTTGTACCCGCCGGTCTGCGAGCGCTTGGGCTCCTGGATGTCCGGCCGCCAGAGCACCTCCTCGGCGCGCGGGTGCCAGCCCAGGTTGACCTCGTGCAGGCCGTCGTTGTGGGTCAGCATGATGACCTCGGCCTTCAGCTGCGCGCGCGCGGCGGGCCCCACCTCGTCGGCGATCCGCTCGAAGAGCTCAGCCCACCGCCCGAGCCACCCCTCGTGGACGATGACGGGGCTCAGATTGAGGTGCACCTCGTACCCGGCGGCGTGGAAGTCGTCGATCGCGGCGATCCGCTCGGCCACCGGCGAGGTGCGCACGTCGATGAGGCGCGAGAGATCTTCGGGCATCAGGCTGAACCGGATCCGCGTCCTGCCCTGCGGTTCGTAGTCCAGCAGCGACCGGTTGACCCACTTGGTGGCGAACGATGCCTTGGCGTTCGGGAGGCGCCGGAAGAGCGCCACCAGGTCGCGGACGTTGTCGGAGACGAGGGCGTCGACCGACGCGTCGCCGTTCTCGCCGATGTCGTACACCCAGTTGGCCGGGTCGCACTGGTTCGGCGCCGGCTTGGGGCCCTGGCGCGCCGCGTGCCGCTCGATCGCGCGGCAGATCGCCTCGATGTTGACGAAGGTCGTGATCGGGTTGGCGAACCCCTTGCGGCGGGGGACGTAGCAGTACGCGCAGGCC
>DATMJM010000474.1:0-3990 GCA_035553935.1 Solirubrobacteraceae bacterium | reverse complement strand
GTCTCGGCCGCCCGCGCACCGTCGACGAGCGGCTCGAGCGCGTCGATGCCGAGCAGCGGGTTGGCGGTGAAGGCGTCGGCGCGCAGCCCGTCGACCTCGCCGAACGGGGTCGGCGTGCTGCCGACGAGCGCCTGCGCGTAGGCGGCGGCCGAGACCGCGACGTCGCCGCGCTTGGCGTCCGCGAGCACGATCAGCCCATGCTCTCGTGCGTACGAGATCGTGGACTGCAGGGCGGCCCAGCCTTCGGCCCCGAGCCGCTCGAAGCAGGCGAGCTGCGCCTTGACGGCGACACAGGCGGGTCCGGCGGCATCGATCAGCGCAGCGCAGTGCGCCTGCACGGCCGACGCGGCCCGGCGAGCCGGCGGGCCGTCGGCCGAGGCATGCGCGAGCGCGGCCGGCCACAGCCGCGCCGGATCAGGGTCCAGGCCGAGGACGATCTGGGACTCGCGCGCGGCCACGCGCTCCGCGAGTCGGTCGGCGAACGTCATGCTCCCTGGCGCGGCGATCGTCACACGTCGGCAGCCTAGCTGCGGACGGCCTGCTTCAGACCGGAGGCGGGTGCGAACTTCGGCACTCGCGTCGCCGCGATCCGCATCGGCTCGCCGGTCCTCGGATGCTTGCCCGTGCGCTCACCGCGCTCGGACACGGTGAACCTTCCGAAGCCCGTGAGCGCCACCTCTCTCCCGCGGCCGAGCACCTCCTGGACCGTCTCGAGAACGGCCTCGAGGGCCTCGGCGGACTGCGTGCGCGTCAGTCCGGTACGCGTCTGGACGGCATCGACGAGCTGGGTCTTCGTCACGAGCGGCGCTCCTTGTGCTGCAGGCGGTACGGCGGACGGGTGAACCTAGCAGCGTGCCCGGACCCGCGACGATCCGCGAGGATGCCGTCGTGAGCTTCAACAGGATCGCCTGGCTCGTCACCGTCGCAGCGGCCTTCGTCACGGCGCTGCTGCTCTTCGCCTCCGGCTACAACGGCTACGGGGCGGTCGCCATCGCCGTCGGCCTCTCGGCGGCGATCAACCTGCGCTGAACGATTTTTCGGGGCGCCGGCGTCACCCGTGCGGCGCGATCTCCGTCCCGGGATGGACGCTGCCCTCGGGCTCGAGGTGGATGAGCACGTCGGCGCCGCGCAGGCGCGAGCGGATCGCGTCCTGCAGCGCGTGCGCCGTCGCGTGCGCGTCCTCCAGCGTCGTGCCGCTCGTGAACTGCACGTGCAGGTCGACGTACCGGCGCGAGCCCGCGCGGCGGGCACGCAGCTTGTGGTACCCGCAGACGCCGCGCGGGCCGAAGTCCGCGATCGACTCGTGCACGGCGTCGAGCTCCCCCTGCGGCAGCGCCTCGTCGACGAGCACGCGCGAGGCGCGCGCCAGCAGTCGCACGCCGGCGATCACGATCGCCGCCGCGACGACGAGCGCGATGACCGGGTCGAGCCACTGCGCGCCGGTCAGCTGGACGACGACCAGGCCGAGCAGCACCGCCGACGACGTCGCGGCGTCCGTGCGCAGGTGCGCGGCATCGCCCTCCAGCGCGGGCGACTCGGTCTCGCGCGCGCGGCGCGCGATCACCGTCGAGACGACCACGTTGACGACGATCGACAGGCCGATCACGCCGATGCCGATGCCAAGCGAGTGGACCTCGGGGCCGGTCGCCAGGCTGCGCGCCGCTGCGTAGATGATCACGCCGGAGCCGACGAGGATCAGCATCGCCTCGATCGCGGCGGCGAGGTGCTCGATCTTGTCGTGCCCGTACGGATGCTCGGCGTCGGCGGGCTTGTCGGCCTCGCGGACCGAGAAGTAGGCGACGAACGACGCGACGAGGTCGATCGACGAGTGCATCGCCTCCGTCAGGATCGCGACGGAGCCGGTGATCGCTCCCGCGGCGAGCTTCAGCGCGATGAGGATCGCGTTGGAGGCGATCGACAGCGCCGCCGTGCGCGTCTTGACGGCCCCCGCGTGGCGCGGGCGGCTTCCGGCGATCAGCGGTCCCGCCATGCCATCAGCAGTCAAGCAGGGCGAGCAACTCGCGCACCGCTCGCCCGCGGTGGCTGATCGCGTCCTTCTCGGCGGGGTCGAGCTCGGCCATCGTGCGCCCGTCGGCGATGTCGTCGGGCAGGAACGCGGGGTCGTAGCCGAAGCCGCCCTCGCCGCGCGGCTCGGGGTCGAGCGTCCCGCTGCAGCGTCCTTCGACGAGCAGCTCGGCGCCGACGGCGGGGTTCACGTAGGCGAGCGCGCAGACGTAGGCCAGCGGCGACCCGGCGGGCGCCGCGCGCAGGAGCTTGGCGAGGTTCTCCGCGTCGGTGGCGTGCTCCCCCGCGTAGCGCGCCGACCGCACGCCGGGCGCGCCGCCGAGCGCGGCGGCCTGGATGCCCGAGTCGTCGGCGATCGCCGGCATCCCCGTGGCGCGCGCGGCCGTGCGCGCCTTCTCGAGGGCGTTGGCGGCGAAGGTCTCCCCGGTCTCCGGCGGCAGCACGACCTCGGGCGGCAGCTCGACGGTCTCGTGCGGCGCCAGCAGCGTCGCGAACTCGCGCAGCTTGTGGGCGTTGCGCGTCGCGAGGACGAGCCTCACGCCACCGCCTGCGCCTGCACGTCGCGCAGCCGCTCGATGCCGCCGGCGGCGAGCGCGAGCAGCTCGTCGAGGTGCGCGCGCGACAGCGGCGTGCGCTCGGCGGTCGCCTGCACCTCGATCAGCCCGCCCTCGCCGGTCATCACGACGTTGGCGTCGACCTCGGCCGTCGAGTCCTCCGCGTAGTCGAGGTCCAGCAGCGCCACCCCGCCGACCATCCCGCAGGAGATCGCCGCCACGCTGCCGGTCAGCGGGGAGCGCTCGATCCTGCCCTCCGCGACGAGCCGGCGAGTCGCGAGGTCCAGCGCGACGAACGCGCCGGTGATCGACGCGCAGCGCGTCCCGCCGTCGGCCGTGAGCACGTCGCAGTCGAGGTAGATCGTGCGCTCGCCGAGCGCCGCGAAGTCGATGACGCCTCGGATCGAGCGGCCGATGAGGCGCTGGATCTCGACGCTGCGGCCGTCGAGGCGGCCCTTGCTGATGTCGCGTGCCTTGCGGTCGCCGGTCGAGGCGGGCAGCATCCCGTACTCGGCGGTGACCCAGCCGCGGCTCTGCCCGGCCATCCATTTCGGCACGCTCTCCTGGACGGAGGCGGTGCAGATCACGCGCGTCTCGCCCTGCGTGATCAGCGCCGAGCCGGTCGCCGGCTTGACGAAGCCCGGCTCGATCGTCGTCGGGCGCAGGTCGTGCGGCGCGCGGTCGTAGGAGCGGGCGGGGGCTGTGTCGGTCGTCGTCATGCGGGGACCTCCATGGGAAGCTCGACGTGATCCACTGCGCCCATCGGCAGCTGCAGGAAGCGCGAGCCGACCTCGGCGAACGCCGCGGGGTCGCCCGTGCACAGGAAGCCGTAGCGGCCCTCGCCGGCGCGCGGTGTCGCGAGCTCGCGAGTGCTGAGCGCGTGCTGCACCCGGCGCGCGACCGCCGTGCCCGAGGTGATCAGCGTGACCTGCGGGCCGAGCAGGCGCTGCAGCAGCGCGCCGACGAAGGGGTAGTGGGTGCAGCCGAGGATCGCGGTGTCGACGGCCGCCTCGCGCAGCGGCGCGCAGTAGGTGCGCGCGAGCGCCACGTCCTCCTCGGTGATGGGCGCGCCGTCCTGCGAGATCCGTGCGAGGTGCGGGCAGGCGACGCTGGTGAGCTTGACGAGCGGATCGGCGGCGAGCACCGCGCGCTCATAGGCGCCGCTGGCCACGGTCGCGGGCGTCGCGAGCACGCCGATGCGCCCGCTGCGCGTCCGCGCAACGGCGAGGTTTGACTCCGGCCCCACCACGCCGATCACGTCGACGCCGCGGCCGCTCTCGGCGACGTGGGCCGCGAGGTCCTCCAGCGCGCTCGACGTCGCCGAGAGCGGCCGCGGCGTCGACGTGATCGGCGTGGTGGGGCCGGAGTCAAACCTCGCCGTTGCGCGGACGCGCAGCGGGCGCATCGGCTG
>DATMJM010000473.1:0-9108 GCA_035553935.1 Solirubrobacteraceae bacterium | reverse complement strand
CGGGCAGCCCTGCTCGCAGGGGCACTCGGCGATCAGCCGGTGGGCGTCGCCGACGAGCGTCTCGAAGCGAAGGAACCCCTGGCGCGAGATGCCGACGCCGCCGGGGTGGCCGTCGTAGATGAAGATCGTCGGCGCGCCCGTCTGCGGATGGGCGTTCGTCGACAGGCCGCCGATGTCCCAGCGGTCGCACATCGCCAGCAGCGGCAGGACCGCGATCTGCGCGTGCTCGGCGGCATGCAGCGAGCCGAGCAGGACCTCGAGCGGGAAGTCGCTGGCGAGCAGGTCGTCGTGCAGCTCGAACCACAGCGCCTGCGTGGTGAACGTCGTCTGCGGCAGGTCGAGCGTCTGCAGGTCGACGATCTCGTGGTCGGCGATCCGCTTGCGCTGGTAGGCGAGCACCTGCTCGGTGACGCTGACGCGGCCGAAGGAGAGCTGCACGCCGCACGTGTCGCGGCGGTCCAGCAGCGTTTCGATCTCGGTCATCGTCTCCTTCTTGGGCTGCGTGTAGAAGTCGCCGGCGAACGGCTCGACGAGCGCCCGCTGCGTGTGCAGCTCGAGCTGGTTGACGATGTAGGAGCGCGCCTGGTGCAGGTAGACGGCGCCGTCGTGGACGGTCGTATGCGCGCGCGCGGACTCGACCGTCCCCAGCACCTCGCCGTTGACGACGTCGACGATCGCGTAAGAATCGGGCGACGCCGAACGCAGAGAGACGCGTGCCGCCGGATAGTCCTCGGGATGCCTGAGCAGGTACTGGCCGTTGCGCTCGACGAGCTCGCCGAGCGCCACGAGCGCCTGCGCGTGCGCCTCCCAGCGAGGCCCGAGGGTCTCCCCGTCGCCCGCGCCGAGCGGACCCTCGTGCGCCGCGCAGAGCAGGTGCGCGAGGTGGATCGGCTCGTTCTCGTGGTCGAGGATCGCGGCCTCGACCGGCCGCTCGAGGAACTCGTCGGGGTGGCGGCAGAAGAACTGGTCAAGCGCGTCCTCGCCGGCGACGTAGACCGCCAGGCCGCGTCCGCGCCGGCCCGCGCGGCCCCACATCTGGCGCAGCGAGGCGACCGTTCCGGGGAACGTCACGACGACGGCGGCGTCGAGCGCGCCGATGTCGATCCCGAGCTCGAGCGCGTCGGTCGTGATGACGCCGAGCAGCTCGCCGCGCATGAGCTTTCCCTCGAGCTCGCCGGCCTCGTCGTCCCCTACCGCGCCGGCTACACGCCCCAGCAGCGCCGCGAGCTCGAGGGAAAGCTCATGCGCGGCGCGACTTGATGAAGCAGATCGTGCGCGCGCCGCGCCGCGCGAGATGACCGACGATCTCCGCCGCCTCGGCAAGCGCGGAGCGACGCGTCCCCAGCGCCTCGTCCGTCAGCGGCGGGTTCCACATCGCGATCTCGCGCGCCGCGCCCGGCGCGCCGTCGCGATCGACCAGGGCGATCTCCTCGAGGCCGGTGAGCTTCTCGGCCAGCTCGACGGGATTGGCGATCGTCGCGCTGGCGAGCAGGATGCGCGGCTCGGTGCCGTAGGCGTTGGCGATCCGCCGCAGCCGCCGCAGGACGTTGGCGACGTGCGAGCCGAAGACGCCGCGGTAGACGTGTGCCTCGTCGACGACGATCACGGCGAGGTTCGAGAAGAAGTCGGCCCACTGGCGATGGTGGGGCAGGATCCCCATGTGCAGCATGTCGGGGTTCGTGAGGATGAGGTTCGCCCGGCGCCGGATCTGCGTGCGCTGCTCACGCGGAGTGTCGCCGTCGTAGATAGCGGGCCGCACCTGCTTGCTCAGGCCGAACGCGTTGATCGCGCGCGCCTGGTCCTGCGCAAGCGCCTTCGTCGGGTACAGGTACAGCGCGCGCGCCTTCGCGTCGCGGCACAGGACGTCGAGCGTCGGCAGGTTGAAGCACAGCGACTTGCCGGAGGCGGTGCCCGTGGTGACGATCGTCGGCCCCGCCCAGGCGGCATGCAGCGCCTGCGCCTGATGGGACCACAGCGCGTCGATCCCGGTGGCGCGCAGCGCGTCGAGCAGCGCCGGGTGAAGCTCGCCGGGCAGCGGCTCGGTGACCGGCGCGCGCGCTGCCTCGAACGCCTCGCGGACGAGGCGCGCGTCGCTGCGGCCGAGGTCGAGCAGCGCGCTCCACGGGTGGACTTCGGGTGCGACGGACACGCGCTGCCATAGTACGAGCGCGTTGAGCGTGCGCACCTTCCATCACGCCGACTTTCCGGCAGATCGTCTGCGCGCCGAGCGCGACGAGACGATCTCCGTCTGCGTTCCGGCGCGCGAGGAGGCCGCGACGATAGCCGGCGTCGTCGCGCCGCTGGTCGCGCTGCTCGACGGCGGCGTCGTCGACCAGGTGCTCGTGCTCGACGACGACTCGGCCGACGCGACGGGGGAGATCGCCGCCCGCCTCGGGGCCGAGGTCGTGCGACCCGCGACGCTGCTGCCGCAGTTCGGCCCCGTCCGCGGCAAGGGCGACGCGATGTGGCGCGCGCTGAGCGTCCTGCGCGGCGATCTCGTGTGCTTCGTCGACGCCGACTCGGAGGACTTCGGCGCGCACTTCGCGTGCGGGCTGCTCGGCCCGCTCGTGTGCGAGCCGGGCACGCAGTTCGTGAAGGGCTTCTATCGCCGGCCGTTCAAGAGCGGCCGCCACGATGTGCAGCCGACCGGCGGCGGGCGCGTCACCGAGCTCACCGCGCGGCCGCTGCTCGCGGCGTTCTATCCAGAGCTCGCCGCTCTCCGCCAGCCGCTGGCCGGCGAGATCGCGGCACGCCGCGAGCTGCTCGAGCGGATGGCGTTCTGCACGGGCTATGCGGTCGAGATGGGCCTGCTGCTCGACGTCTACGCGGAGATCGGCAGTGACGCGCTCGCGCAGGTCGACCTGCAGACGCGCCAGAACCGCCATCAGCCTCTCGAGGACCTGAGGCCGATGGCGGCTGCGGTGCTGGGCGCCGTGACGAGCCGCCTGCAGCGCGGTGGCCGCCTGCTGGCGGCAGACGGGCAGGACGTCGGCGCGCTGCCCGAGCGCCCGCCGCTCGCAGAGCTGCGGGCGCTGCGGCGCGCGGGCTAACGGGCGGTCGAGATCGCCGCGGCCACGCGGCTCTCGTCCGGGTGCTGGGAGGACCGCTGGGCGCCGATGGCGGCCGCGACGCCGCTCTCCTCCGGGCCGCCGTCGGCGCGCAGCGCGGGCTGGGCCTGGACGACGCCGCCTGGCGCGTCCGATGACGAACCGCCGCCGACGGCGATCACGAGCGTGATGACGGCCGCCGCCGTCACGGCGAGCAGCGCTGCGATCCATGCCGTGCGCGTCGGACCGGGCCGGGCGGGAACGGCGACAGGGGACTGGGTGGTGAGCTGCGTCATGACGACTCCTCGGGCTGGAATTGGAGAGTGACCCGAGCATCCGCCCGTGCGGCGCCGGCGTCGTCACCCAGCGGGCTGAATGGTCTCCCTCCTGTCATCCGCGAGGACGAGACGTGTCACGCGCGATCGCGGTCGCCGCCCGTGCCGATCATCCAGTTGGCCATGCGGGCGAGCGGGCCACGGCCGGCGGAGGTGCCGAGCTTCACGACCGCGCCCAGCGCGAGCGTCGTGCCGACGCCCGCCAGGATGCGCACCCACCACGCCGCGTTGATCCCGAGGCCGACGGTCACCCCGATGCTCAGCAGCACGCCGAGCAACGTGATCCCGCCCGTCGTCAGGCTGAGCGTTCTGGTGGTGCCTTCATCGGTCACCCTTGCCGCCGCCTACCCGGTCGGGCTCGGCGCTGACCGCGGTCGGTGCATCGCGTGCGCGCGGCCGGCGGCCGACCTGTCTGCGCAGCGCGTCCAGCAGCCGGCCTCCCAGCGGTCGCCCGTCGCCGGGCGGCGCCAGCGGCGCTTCGCGCGCCGCCGGCCACTCCGACGCCGCCTCGGCGCCGAGCAGGAAGATGTTCGCCGCGAGGAAGACGAACACCATGAAGGCGATGATGCTGCCCAGCGACGAGTAGACGGCGCCGTAGTCGGCGAAGTGCTCGAGGTACAGCGAGAAGCCGATCTTCGCCAGCTCCAGGCCGGCCGCCGCCAGCAGCGCGCCGGGCCATGTGTCGCGCAGCCCCGGCCGCTGGGCGGGCACGATGCGAAACAGCAACACGAAGACGCCGAACGCGAGGATCATCGGGATCAGCTGGCCGACGGTCAGCACGAGCCCGCGCGTGAAGCCGCCCCCGCCGACGTCGTCGCCGACGGCTGCAGTGACGCGCACGGTGAACGTCGCCGCGACCGAGACCACGACGACGGCTCCCGCGCTGAACACGAGCACGAAGTCGAGCAGCTTGCCCTGCAGGAACGGCCGCTGCGCCGGCACGTCCCAGGCGGCGGCGAGCGCCTTGCGCACGGCGCCCATGACAGCGCTGGCGGCGAACAGCAGCCCGGCGAGGCCGGCGATCCCGAAGCCGCGGCTTGCGGAGGTCACCGTCTGCAGCAGCTCCTCGAGGTCGGCGCGGCCGCGCTCCTCGCGCAGCGGCACGTTGTCGAGCACGAGCTGGATCACGCGCCGCCGCGCCGCGTCGTCGTCGGCGACCAGCCCGAAGAGGGCCACGAGCAGGATCGCCAGGGGAAACAGCGAGACGAGCATGTAGTAGGAGATCGCCGCCGCCCGCTGGGGGCAGTCGTCGTCGAAGAACTCCTTCAGCGATCGCTGCAGGAGCAGGCGCGCGCGTACCGCTGCGCTTCGAACGCTGTTCACGAACGGCATCTACCCGGCGGGCACCCATGCGCGACGATGTTCGGATGCGCTGCGCGTATCTGGACCTCGACAGCACCCTGCTGGGCCCCGGCGCGTCGCTGCTGCGGGCGGCGGACGGCTCGTTCTCGCTGCAGGGGGTGCGGGCGCTGCAGGCCTGCGACCGCGCCGGCGCCGAGGTGGTGCTCATGTCCGGCCGCCGCCAGGCGCAGGTCGGCGAGGACGCGCGCCTGCTCGGGCAGTCCGCGTACATCTTCGAGGCCGGCTCGTGCCTCGTTCTCGAGGGCGAGGAGCACTGGCTGACGGGCGACTACCTGCCCGGCGGCGCCGCGGGCTCGATCCACGACCAGATCGAGCGCTCCGGTGCGGCGGCGCTGCTGCTCGAGCATTACGCGGGCCGCCTCGAGCACCACGACCCGTGGCACCGCAACCGCGAGGTCTCGCATCTCTTTCGCGGCCTCGTCGACGCGGCCGAGGCGGACGCGCTGCTGGCCGAGCACGGGCACGGCGGCCTGCGGCTCGTCGACAACGGCGGCGTGCACCGCCGCTCGCCCGACCTCGTCGCGCTGTCGGAGGTGCGGGCGTATCACCTCGTGCCGCGCGGGGCGTCGAAGGCCAACGCCGTCGCGCGGCACATGCGCGCGCGCGGCTACGCACCGGAGGAGGTGATCGCCGTCGGCGACTCGCGCGAGGACATGGAGACCGCGGCGCACGCCGGCACGTTCTGGTTCGTGGCCAACGCCGTGGCCCGCGACCCGACGCTGCGCGACGCGATCGGCGGCCGCGCGAACATCCGTGTCGCCGAGGAGTCCTACGGCGCCGGCGTCTACGAGGCGGTCGTCACGACGCTTGCTGCGGGCTGACGCCGCGCAGCCACGCCCACGCGCGCGCCAGGGCGCCGGGGCGCGGAGCGGTCCCCGCGCGGCGGCGAAAGCGCGCGGGCGGCGGCACGGTCGTGCGCACGAGCGCGATCCAGCGGTCGAGCGGAAGCTCGCCCGAGATGAGCTTCGCCAGGCCGTCGGTCACGGTCGCCTCGAGACCGGCGTTCGCCAGCGCGCGCGCCAGCAGCGGCACGGACTCGAGCGCCTCGACCGCCTGCCCGACGCGCTCGGGGATCTCGTGGGCCGGGACGCCGGCCGCAAGCAGCTCGCCGGCACGGCGGTTGCGGCTCTGCGGAGCGAGCACGGTGGCGACGAGGTCACCGGTGCCGGCGAGCCCGAGCATGGACTCGGGCCGGGCGCCCTGGACCTCGGCGTAGCGCCAGACCTCGGCGAAGATGTGGCCGGCGGCGGCGCCGGCGGCGTTGAGCCCCTGCGCCTCGGTCGCGCCCGCCGCGAGGCCCGCGGCGTTCTTCGCGGCGCCCGCGAGCTCGACGCCGACGGGGTCGTTGGATTGCTCGCACACGACGCCCGCGCGCATGAAGACGCCGGCGATCGTGCGCGCGAGCTCCTCGCTCGTCGATGCCGCCACGAGCCCGGCGCCCTCGCTGACCATCTCGCGGGCGTGCGCGGGGCCGCCGATGCAGGCGACGCGCGCCTCGCCGAAGCGCTCGCGCAGCAGGACCGTGGGCGCCATCCCGTCGGGCGGCGTCAGCCCCTTCGCGAGCGAGATGACCGGCGTGCGCGCGCCCAGACCGGTCTTCGTCAGCCCCCGGATGGTCGTGCCCAGCCCGTCCGAAGGGACCCCGAGGAAGACGTAGTCGGCCCTGCCCAGCCCGCTCTCGACACATTCGATCCGCAGCTCCCGCGGCAACTCGACTCCGGCCAGGTAGACACGGTTCTCGCGGTCCTCCTGAAGCCGCCGCGCCTGCTCGGGTGTGCGCGTCTGCAGCGTCGTCCGCAGCCCGCCGCGCGCGAGCAGCACGGCGACCGCCGTCCCGAACGACCCCGCGCCGACGACCGTCGCCCGCTTGGAGACGGGCGACGGCAGCGAGAGGCTGGGACGGGGGCGGCCCTCGGACATCTGCGGCGAGCGTAGGGCTTTGCGGGCGGTTGCACCTGTTGGGGCGTGGCGGGCGTGCTGTTCATGGCGCTGCAGCCTGCCACGCTCCTCGGTCGCGAACCGCGCGCGAGCGCCGGGGCCGCGCCTCCCGCGCCAGACCGGGGCCGGGCGCTGAAGCCCCCGGCCGCGCCTACCTCCCCGCCGCCCGCCGGTACCGCGCCACGGCCAGCGGCGCGAACAGCGCGATGATCGCCAGCGACCAGGCGAAGGCTCCCCACACGGCGTTGCCCGCCGGGGCGTCGACCCACAGGGCGCGCATGGCGTCGACGAGCGTCGTGAACGGGTTGATCTCCGCGAACCACTCGAGCGCCGCGGGCATCGACTCGATCGGGACGAACGCCGAGGAGATGAACGTCAGCGGGAACACCGCGATGAACCCCAGCGAGTTGGCCGCCTCGGGCGAGGAGACGATCAGCCCGAGCAGCGCGAAGACCCACGAGAACGCGTAGCCGAAGAGCAGCAGCAGCCCGATCCCGGCGGCGACCTCGAGCACGCTCGCGTCGAACGAGAAGCCGATGATGAGGCCGGTCGCGGTCAGGATGGCGACCGACAGCGTGTTCGTCGCGACGTCCGCGAGCGTGCGGCCCGCGAGCACGGCGGCGCGCGCCATCGGCAGCGAGCGGAACCGGTCGATGAGCCCCTTGTGCAGGTCCTCGTTAAGCCCGAGCGCCGTGACGAACCCGCCGAACGCGATGTTCTGCACGAGGATGCCGGGCAGCAGGAACTCCGCATAGCCGTCGTAGGTCGGCGGGATGAGGATCGCGCCACCGAAGACGTAGACGAACAGCAGCACGAACATCACCGGCTGCACCGTGAACGCGAGCAGCAGGTCGGGCGCGCGCGTCAGCCGCACGAGGTTGCGCTCCGCGACGACGAAGGTGTCTGCGACCAGCCGTGTCATGCCGTCTCCTGCTGCTCGTCGTCGGCGGGGACCTCGGCCACGTGGCCGGTCAGCGCCAGGAACACGTCGTCCAGCGTCGGGCGCCGCAGCGAGACGTCGTCGACCTCGACGTTCCCCTCGTCCAGGCGCCGCACCGCCTCGACGATCACGCCGCTTCGCCGCCGCAGCGGGAGCGTCACGACGGCACCGTCGGACGCCGCCGGCTCGTCGGACATCGGCGCGAGCGCGCGCGCCGCGTCCGGCGCCTGCGCGGGCGAGCACAGCCGCACCTCGAGACGCTCGCCGCCGACGCGGTCCTTCAGCTCGTCGGGCGTGCCGGTCGCGATGACGCGGCCATGGTCGATGACCGCGATGGAGTCCGCCAAGCGGTCGGCCTCGTCGAGGTACTGCGTCGTGAGCAGCACGGTCGTGCCATCGGCGACGAGCTCCTCGATCGTCGTCCACAGATCCAGCCGGCTGCGCGGGTCCAGGCCGGTCGTCGGCTCGTCCAGGAACAGGACCGGCGGCGTGGCGACGAGCGCCGCGCCGAGGTCGAGCCGGCGGCGCATGCCGCCCGAGTACGTCTTCGCCGGCCGCCGGGCGGCGTCGGTCAGCTCGAAGCGGTCCAGCAGCACGCGGGCGCGCGCGGTGGCGCGCGCCCGCGACATGCCGTACAGGCGCCCGACCATCACGAGGTTCTCGAGGCCCGTGAGGTTCTCGTCGACCGCCGCGTACTGCCCGGCGAGCCCGATCCGCTCCCGCAGCGCGCTCGCGTCGCGCACGGCGTCCAGACCGGCGACGCACGCCTCGCCGGCGTCCGGCTTGAGCAGCGTCGACATCACGCGTACCGCCGTCGTCTTGCCGGCGCCGTTGGGCCCGAGCAGCCCGAGCACCGTCCCTTGCGGCACGTCGAGGTCGACGCCGTCGAGCGCGCGCACGTCGCCGAAGGACTTGCGCAGCCCCCGCACCCTGATCGCGAGCACCGCATCCGCAGCCCCCTGCTTTCGCTCATCCGTCGTCGGATCTTCCAGTCGTGTGGGCATCGGCGGAGCCTACGACGCATCTAGGACCGTTCTTGTCCGCAATCTGTGACATCCTCGCCGACGCGATGACCGAGACCTCCGGCCGGCTGCTCAAGCTGCTGTCGCTGCTGCAGACGCGGCGCGACTGGCCGGGTCGCGAGCTCGCGGAGCGGCTCGGCGTCTCGCGCCGCACGATCCGCCGTGACGTCGACCGCCTGCGCGAGCTCGGGTACCCGGTCGACGCGGTCACGGGTCCCGCCGGCGGCTACCGCCTCGAGGCCGGCACCGCGATGCCGCCGCTGCTGCTCGACGACGACGAGGCGGTCGCGATCGCCGTCGGCCTGCGGACGGCCGCCGGCGCGTCGGTGAGCGGGATCGAGGAGACGGCGATCCGCGCCCTCGTCAAGCTCGAGCAGGTGCTGCCCGCGCACCTGCGCCGGCGCGTGAACGCGCTCGGCTCGGTGCTCGCGACGCTGCCCGCCAGCGGCCCGATGGTCGACCCC
>DATMJM010000472.1:0-9231 GCA_035553935.1 Solirubrobacteraceae bacterium | reverse complement strand
CGCGCAGCGCCGGCGTGTGGTAGCCGAGCAGCCCCTCGATGAGGGTGAACTGCTTGGGCTTCGTGTAGACCGGCGGGCCGAACGTCCCGTTCTTGTGCTGGTAGACGGGCTTCAGGATCGCGTTGCCCGCGCGCAACTCGGCGAAGTGGCGCTCCATGATGTCGATGTAGTTGCAGTCCGGATGCAGCGGCGTGATGCCGTGCTCCGCGCGCTGGCGCCGGTCATAGCGGTGGTAGTCGTCGGCGGCGACGTGCGTGACGTTGTGCTCGCCGAGCATGCGGACCAGGCCGCGCGACAACGTCGTCTTGCCGGTCGCGGAGTCTCCCACGATGCCGAGGATGATCGGGCGGGGCATATGTTCTCGTTCCGGAGTCGTGCGTGGAAAGTTTACGCCGCCGGCTGCTGCTCGACGCCCGCGGGCTCCTCGGAGTCCTCGGGCTCGGCGTCGGCGTCGTATGCGGGAATCTTGCCGTCCTCGAACACGCTGCTCTGACGGATGTCATCGGCCTCGATCAGGATGAGCTCCTGGCGCTCGAGGGGGCGGTCGGCCTCGAACAGCCGCATCGCCTGGCGCATGCGTGCGCGCTCGACGGCGTTGCGGATGCTGCGCCCGTTCGCGAAGCGCGGCTGGTCGACGCGGCGCTCGATGTAGTCGCGCATCGCCTCCTCGGCCGCCTCGCTGAACTCGAAGCCCTGGCCGGCGACCATCATCGTGGCGATCTCCATGAGCTCGTCGGGCTTGTAGTCGGGGAAGTGGATGTGGTGCGCGACGCGCGAGCCCATGCCCGGGTTCGCGAGGAAGAACTCGTTCATGGGCTCCTGGTAGCCCGCCATGATCACCACGAGGTTGTGGCGCTCGGACTCCATGACCGACAACAGGACCTCGATCGCCTCCTGCCCGTAGTCGCGCTCGTTGTCGGGGCGGTGCAGGTAGTAGGCCTCGTCGATGAACAGCACGCCGCCGAGGGCCTTCTTGATGGCCTCCTTGGTCTTCGGCGCCGTGTGCCCGACGTACTGGCCGACGAGGTCGTCGCGCGTGACCGTCACGAGCTGGTTCTTCTCGATGTACCCGAGCCGGTACAGGATCGAGGCCATTCGCAGCGCGACCGTCGTCTTGCCCGTGCCGGGGTTGCCGGTGAAGCTCATGTGCAGCGTCGGCCGCTCCGACGTGAGCCCCATCTCGTTGCGCAGCCGGTCGATGACCAGCAGCGCGGCCATCTCGCGGATGCGCCGCTTGACCGCCTTCAGCCCGACGAGGTTGCGGTCCATCTCGTCGAGCACCTCGTGGACGCGCGCGTCCTTGACGACCTTCTGGACGTCGGCCTTGTCGTCGGAGACGGCCTCCGCGAAGTCGACTTGTTCAACGGCAGCGCCCGCGCGCTCGTCTTTGGAGCCCTTGGTGACCCTGCCGCTGAACTCGTCGTCGCGCTCAGGGCCGCGGTCGGCCTTGCGGGCGTTCCGCTTGGCCTCCCCCGACCCGGGGGGCCCGTCCGATTCCGGATCGAGCCACCTCCCGGTCGTGTCGCGGCCCTTGAGCTCCGCCATCAGGACTCACCGGCTCCTTCGTCGCGCGCCGGCGCGGGACCGCCGTTGTCGCCGGACTCGGGCTTGAACTTCGGCGACTCCGGCCCGGGCGTGCCGTCCTGCACGCCGGTCGACGTGCGCTGCGTCGTCAGGCTGCCCTTGTTGCCGTAGCGCAGGCCCGGCGGGTTCTGGTGGGCGTACGGGACGACCGTGTAGTTGATCGTACGGTCGTGCGTCTCCGTGCGCTCGACGCGGAAGCCCGGCTCCTCCTGCGGGCGGTTGACGATGAACGACAGCCCAGTCGTCTGGCGGCCGAGCGAGGCGTCGTACGCAACCAGCTTGATGTAGTGGTTCGGGTACGCGTCGCGGCAGTCGTTGACCTCCTGCAGCGCCTCGGCGGCGTCGTCCGGCTCGAGGTCGAAGTTCGGCTGCTTCCACATGTCCCACAGGCTGTTGCGGGGATGCGGATCGTCCGTGTACTCGACCATGATCGCCCAGCCCTGGTCGAGGGCGTAGCGGATCTGCGCCTCGATCTCCTCGTCGGTGAGGTCCGGCAGGAACGAGAAGGTTCCTTGTGTGACTCTCATTTCGTTGGTCTCCTCTTCTCGCCGCTAGCGGCTCGGGGTCTCGGTCGTGACCAGGTCGGCCGTGTCGGTCGACTCGAAGTCGAACGTGATGTCCTTCCAGACCTCGAGCGCGGCGTTCAGCTCGGGGCAGCCCTTCGCGGCATCCCTGAGGATGTCGGGGCCCTCCTCGACGTAGTCGCGGCCCTCGTTGCGCGCCTTGATCATCGCCTCGACCGCGACGCGGTTGGCGGTAGCGCCGGCGGCGATGCCCATCGGGTGGCCGATCGTGCCGCCGCCGAACTGCAGGACGACGTCCTCGCCGAGGTAGTCGAGCAGCTGGTGCATCTGGCCGGCGTGGATGCCGCCCGAGGCGACCGGCATGACCGTCGCCAGCGACGCCCAGTCCTGGTCGAAGTAGATGCCCGTCGCCGGGTCGGCCTTGTTGAACCGCTCGCGACACACGTCGTAGTAGCCGCGGATCATGTTCGGATCGCCCTCGAGCTTGCCGACGACGGTCCCGGCGTGGATGTGGTCGACGCCGAGCATCCGGCACCACTTGGCGATCACGCGGAAGGAGACGCCGTGCGTCTTCTGGCGCGTGTACGTGCCGTGGCCGGCGCGGTGCAGGTGCAGGATCATGCCGTTCGCGCGAGCCCACTTCGACATCGAGCTCATCGCCGTGTAGCCGACCGTGAGGTCCTGCATGATGATGACCGAGCCGAGCTCCTTGGCGAACGCGGCGCGCTCGTACATGTCCTCCATCGTCGAGGCGGTGACGTTAAGGTAGTGCCCCTTGACCTCGCCCGTGGCGGCCGACGCGCGGTGGACGGCCTCCATCGCGTGGACGTAGCGATCGCGCCAACGCATGAAGGGCTGCGAGTTGATGTTCTCGTCGTCCTTCGTGAAGTCCAGGCCGCCGCGCAGGGCCTCGTAGACAACGCGGCCGTAGTTCTTGGCCGACAGGCCGAGCTTGGGCTTCGTCGTCGCACCGAGCAGCGGGCGCCCGAACTTGTCGAGGTACTCGCGCTCCATGACGATGCCGTGCGGCGGGCCCGGGAAGGTCTTCAGGTACGCCACGGGAATGCGCATGTCCTCCAGGCGCAGCGCCTTGAGAGCCTTGAAGCCGAAGACGTTGCCGATGATCGACGACGTCAGGTTCGGGATCGAGCCCTCCTCGAAGAGGTCGATGTCGTAGGCGATCTTCGCGATGTACTGGCCCGGCGTGCCGGGCACCTCCTCGACCGAGTACGCCTTCGCCTGGTAGTGCTCGTGCGGCGTCAGCCGATCCGTCCAGACGACCGTCCACGTGGCGGTGGAGGACTCGCCGGCGACGGCTGCCGCGGCCTCGATCGGATCTACGCCCTCCTGCGGGGTGATCCGGAACGCGCAGAGGACATCGGTGTCCTTCGGTTCGTAGTCCTCGTTGTAGTAGCCCATTTCGGCGTACGGGGTGACGCCGGCTGCCCAACGGTCCTTACCGTTTGATTGTGCCATTCCATCCTCTCTCGGGTGCGCTTATCGCGACAATACCCACTTGATTCAGAAGTGCAAAGCAAAAGATCAAGGCTTTTACATTGGTGTTGGTCTATGATTCCTCTCCCTGGCCGCCGGCGCTGGCGCCGGCTCCGGCCGCCGCCGGCGGCAACGTGCGCGCAGCCCGACCGAGAACCGCGACGGTGTCGACCGTCTCCGTCAGACGCGGCACGGCGTCGACGATCGACTCCTGCGCGCAGAACGCGATGTCGGACTCCAGCCCCTCGCGCCGCAGGCCCACCGCACCGGCGCTGGCCTCCAGCGCCTCGAGCGCGGTGCCGTAGGACGCTGCGACCGCCTCGGCGATCAGCGCGGCGTCGGACCGGTCGCCGCCAAGCGCCCGGCTCAGCCGCCCCGCGAGGTAGACGTCCTCGATGCTGACGCGCCCGTCCGTGCCGGCGCACACGAGCAGCACGTCGTCGGCGTCGGCGAGATGGGCCAGGACGGCGTCGAGGTTCAGCAGCGACGCCGCGATCACCTCGCCGGCCACCTGCGCCGATGCCACGATCGCGGGCGCGCCGTTGGTCGTCGCCAGCACGAGCTCACCGGTCCGCGGCGAGAGCGTCTCCTCCGGCGAGTTGCCCAGATCGAAGCCCGGCGCCCTGGCGCAGCCCACCTCGCCGGCGAGCGTGCGGCCGTCGGACCGCAGCCCGCGCGCCTCGTCGATGCTGCCGGCGACGAGCACGCGCTCGTAGCCGGACGCGAGCGCGAGCGTGATCGTCGACGTGGCCCGCAGCACGTCGACGACGACGGCCGTGCCTGCCGGCCGCACTGCTGTGCCGAGGAAGGCGACGTCGATCATGGAGCTTCGGTCGCCTTACCCGCGTTGCCGCGTCCTATGCCGGCGAGCGGACGGCGGATGCATAGCGCTCCGCCATCTCCTCGAGCGACACCGGCTCGTAGTCGCCGGCGTGGCCGGCCATGCCGAGCTCCTGCATGCGCTGCATGCAGATGAGCTTCTGCCCGGCGCGGGCCGCCTTGCCGGGGCCGCGGGGATCCCAGTCGCCGGGCTTGTCGCGCAGATGCTCGCGCACCAACGCCGTGATCGCGAGGCGCCCGTCGGTGTCGATGTTGACCTTGCGCACGCCGTGCTCGATGCCGCGCTGGATCGCGCTGATCGGCACGCCGAAGCCGGCGTCGACCTCGCCGCCGGCGGCCTTGACGCGCTCGACGATGTCTGCCGGAACGCTCGAGGAGCCGTGCATGACGATGTGCGTCTCCGGCAGGCGGCGGTGGATGTCCTCGATGATCTCCATGGCGAGGATGTCGCCGTCGGGCTCGCGCGAGAACTTGTAGGCGCCGTGGCTCGTGCCGATCGCGACAGCCAGCGCGTCGACGCCCGTGCGCTCGACGAACTCCTCGGCCTGCGCGGGATCGGTCAGGTGGATCTCGCCCGAGCCCACGCCGTCCTCGATGCCGCCGAGCGTGCCGAGCTCGCCCTCGACCGTCACGCCCCGCGCGTGGGCGTAGTCGACGACCTGCTTGGTGACCGCGACGTTGTCCTCGAAGTCCAGCGGCGTCTTGCCGTCCTCGGCCAGCGAGCCGTCCATCATCACGCTCGTGAAGCCGAGCTCGATCGCGCTGATGCACGTCTCGGGCGAGTTGCCGTGGTCCTGGTGCAGCGCGACCGGGATCTCGGGATAGGTCTCGGTCGCCGCGAGCATCATGTGGTACAGGAAGCGGTCGCCCGCATAGGCGCGCGCGCCGCGGGATGCCTGCACGATGACCGGCGACTGTGTCTCCCGGGCGGCCTGCATGATGCCCTGGATCTGCTCCATGTTGTTGACGTTGAACGCCGCGACGCCATAGCCGCCGGCGGCGGCCTCATCGAGCAGCTGTCGCATGGTCACGAGCGGCATGTATTCATCCTCCTGCGGATTCGGATTCCGCTTGGGGTGCGGGGGTGCTCTCCACGATCCGGCGATAGGAACCGGGCCGAACGATCAGCGACTGGGTGGAGTTCCAGCCGGCGACGAGGCGCGGGGCGGCGAGCATCGTGCCGCCGGTGATCCCGCAGGCCGCGAAGATCGCGGGACCGCGGACGAGGCTCTCGGCGTCGAGGATCTCGTCGGTCGAGATCCCGGCCTTCTGGATCGCCTCGCGCTCGTAGTCCTTCTGCGGCGCGAGGCGCGTCTGCATGCCGCCGCCGAGGACCTTGACCGCGCACGCCGCCATGATGCCCTCGGGCGTGCCGCCGATGCCCATGAGCATGTCGATCCCTGTGCCCGGCAGGAGGGCGAACATCGCGCCGGCGACGTCGCCGGCGCTCGGCATGATGACGCAGACGCCCATCGCGCGCAGGCGCGCCGACAGCTCCGCGTGGCGCGGCTTGTCGAGCATCAGCACGCGCATGTCTGTGACCGGCTTGCCGAGCGCCGCGGCAACGCTCTTGATGTTCTGCTCGGGCTCCTCGCGCAGGTCGATCGCGTCGCGCGCGGCGCGGCCGACGACGAGCTTGTCCTGATACAGACCGGGCCCCGGCGACCACAGGCAGCCCTCGCCCGCGAAGGCGATCGTCGTCAGCGAGCCCGGCAGGCCGGCGGCGCACAGGTCGGTGCACTCGACCGGGTCGACCGCGATGTCGAAGCGCGGCCCGTCGCCGTCGCCGAGCTCCTCGCCGTTGAAGAGCATCGGCGCGTCGTCCTTCTCGCCCTCGCCGATGATGACCTTGCCGAGCCCCTTCGTCTCGCCGAGGACGGCGCGCATCGCCTCGGTCGCGGCGCCGTCGGCAGCCTTGCCGTCGCCGTAGCCGGCGTACTTGTGTGCGGCGAGCGCGGCCGCCCGCACCGCGTTCAGCGCGAGCGACTCGAGGCTCGCGGGCAACATCTTCTCCGCGCTGCGGGCAGCGTCGACCGGGTCGTGCACCAGGGGCATGGCAGCATCCTCGCTTCCGCTGACTTTGGATTCAAGCGAAATGTCAGGCGTGTTCGTTAGCCTGACTTCTATGTTCCCCCGGGGTTCCGGGGCGCAACCGCTTGTATCGTCGCAGGATGCGCGTCCCAGAGCACCTCGCCAAGCGCGCGGGTTGACGGGCGCGCCGGGGCTTGCTCGCCGCCGCCATCGCGCTCGGGCTTGCGATCGGCCTCGTCGTCGGCTCGGTCGGCGGCGGCGGTGCGATCCTCGCGCTGCCGGTCTTCGTCTACGTGCTCGGGGAGCCGGTCGGCCCGGCGACGACCGGATCGCTGATCGTCGTGGCGGTCGCCGCGGCCGTCGGCGCCGGCGCGCGGGCGTTGAACAACCAGGTCTGCTGGCGCATCGCCTTGGGCTTCGCGCCGCCCGCCGCGGCGGGCGCGCTGCTCGGGACGCTCGCCGGCACCGCGGTCAGCGGCGCCCTGCTCGTGCTCCTGTTCGTCCCCGTGATGCTCGTCGCGGCGTCGGGGACATGGCAGCGCGCCAGCTCCGAGCATCGCGACGGCGGCGGGCCCTGCCCGCGGCCGGGGATCGTGCAGCTGCTCGTGGCGGGCTTCGGCGTGGGCCTGCTGACCGGGTTCTTCGGTGTCGGCGGGGGCTTCGTCATCGTCCCGGTGCTGACGCTGTGGTTCGCAACGGGCTTTCGCCGGGCGGTCGCGACGTCGCTCGTGATCATCACGTTCACCGGCGTCGTCGCGCTCGCCAGCCACCTCATCGCCGGCAGCGAGATCGACGCCGGCGTCACCGCGGCGCTCGCGCTCCCGACCGCCATCGGCGCCTTCATCGCCAGCCAGGTCGCCGATCGCCTGCCGGCGGCGGCGCTCGCCCGCGCGTTCGCGATCGTCGTGTCCTGCGTCGCGCTGTTCCTGCTCGTCGACGTGGTCATGCTGGGCGGCCCGCCGGCATAGGCCCGCGCCTCATTCCCACCAGTTGCCGCGCCGCGCGCGGTAGCGCTTGAGCCGGTCGAGCAGCCACTCGAGCAGCTTCTGCAGCCGCTCGAGCACGACCTCCTTGAGCAGCGCGACGGCGTCGATCGGCTTGTGCTCCACGGGCGGGGCGGGTGGCGGCGGGTCGGCCTCCGGCTCGCCGCTCAACCGCGCAGCTCCGCGAGCGCCTCGGGCGTGTCGACGTCCGCGGCCGAGCACAGGTGCGAGCACTCGATCGCATACGCGCCGATCGCCTTGAGCACGCCGCGCGCGCCGACGTCGCCGCGCAGCGCCTCGATCTGCGCGAAGTACTCGCGGCCCAGCACGACCGGATGGCCCGGCATCCCGTCGTACACGGCGCGGGCCCGCGCGAACGTGCCGTGCTCGGCGGCCAGAGCGGCGAACCGGGCGATCACCTGGGGCGTGATCCGCGGCATGTCGCCGAGCGTCAGCACGGCGGCGTCGGCGTCCGCGACGGCAGCGATGCCGCAGCGCAGCGACGCCGCCTGCCCCTCCTCCCAAGCGGCGCAGACGACGGGCTCTGCGGCGCCGAGGTCGACGCCGGCGCGGACCTCCTCGGCGCGGGCGCCGAGCACGACGACGATCCGGTCGATCAGCGGCACCGCCTCGACGGCCCGCAGCGCGTGCTCCAGCAGCGGGATCCCGTCGAGCTCGGCGAGCTGCTTGGCGCCTCCGAAGCGCGACCCGGACCCCGCTGCCAGGACGACCGCTGCTATCACGCGGCGCTCGCGGTGGCGAGCGCCCGGCGCGTGAGCACCCGCGCCAGGTGGCGCTTGTAGTCGGGGGTGGCGTTGAGGTCGCCGAGCGGGCTTGTGCCCTCGTCGGCGAGCTGCGCCGCCGCGGCGATGTGCTCGGCGTCGAGCGGCTGGCCG
Organism: Solirubrobacteraceae bacterium; assembly: GCA_035553935.1. Taxonomy (GTDB): domain Bacteria; phylum Actinomycetota; class Thermoleophilia; order Solirubrobacterales; family Solirubrobacteraceae; genus CADCVQ01. Next base: position 879 of record DATMJM010000472.1, on the reverse strand, counting down.
CGCAGCGCGTCCTCCGCGGCGGTCGCCCGCAGCGGGGTCGACGCCATGTGCGTCAGCCCGATGCGGACGTCCTCGCAGACACCGCCGTCGGACTTCACGAGCGCCGCGACGCCGACCATCGCCCAGTCCTCCGAGCGGCGGTTGAACTTCTCGTAGCCGAACCCGTAGCCGGTGAGCGCGGGGACGCGGACCTCGGTCAGCACCTCGCCCGGAGCGACCGCCGTCGACAGGTAGCCCTGGAACATGTCCGCCGCGGGGATCTCGCGATCGCCGCCGGCTCCGCGCACGACGCAGGTGCCCTCCATCGCCAGCAGCACCGCCGGCAGGTCGGCCGCCGCGTCGCCGTTTGCGAGCGAGCCGCCGATCGTCCCGCGATTTCGCACCTGCTGGTCGCCGATCTGGCCGGCGGCCGCCGCGATGAGGCCCATGTCGTCGCGCTCCTGCAGGTCGGCGTGCCGGGTGAGCGCGCCGATCCGGAACGAGTCGCCGCCCGTCTGCACGCCGCGCAGCTCGGAGATCCGGCCGATGTCCACGAGCAGCGAGGGCGCCGCGAAGCGCAGCTTCATGAGCGGCAGCAGCGAGTGGCCGCCCGCCAGGAGCTTGGCGTCGGCGCCGCCCTCGTTGAGCAGGGCGATCGCCTCGTCGACGGAGCCCGCGACGACGTAGTCGAACTCCGCCGGGATCATGATCCACCTCCTTCTGGGATCGTCGGTCCGGAGCCGGCGGAGCCCTCGCCCTGCGGCGGCAGCGACACCCCCTGCTCGCTGTCGCGCGGGCCGCCGCCGCCGGCACGCGCCTCATCGAGCGCCTGCCACACGCGCAGCGGCGTGAGCGGCATGTCGATGTACGAGACGCCCTCGTGGCGCAGCGCGTCGATGA
>DATMJM010000471.1:0-3772 GCA_035553935.1 Solirubrobacteraceae bacterium | reverse complement strand
CTGCAGGCGCAGCAGGCTGTCGGGGCTGAAGGACTGCACCAGCACCTGCCAGCGCTCGGCGGCGCCGCGCAACAGGTTGTACTCGTCCAGCAGCGCCACGAGACGCTCCTCCACGTGATCGGCGTCGTCGGGGTTCTTGGTCTCGTTGAACCACGAGCCCAAGTCCCACGTCTTGAGCTGCTCGAGCGTCTTCTCGACCACCAACCCGATGCAGTTCTCCGCCGGCCCGCGAGCGGTGCGGTCCAGCGTGGCGTCTTGGATCACGACCAGGGTGCCGTCAGCGGCCTGCTGGAGATCCTGCTCGATGTAGTCGGCGCCCTGCTTGAGCGCGAGGTCGTAAGCGGCGAACGTGTGCTCGGGCGCGAGACCCGAGGCGCCACGGCCGCCAGCGCGAGCAGCGCGGCGAGGACGAGGGCGAGCAGCGCGGCGAGGACGAACACGGCAGCGGCAGACAGGGATCGCATAGGGCTCCTTCTCGAGGGGGACATCGCGGCCCGCAGACGGCGGGGCGGACGGGCTGACGTGTGAGCGCGCTGTGAACGCATGGTCTACAGCCGCTCGCGCGACCAGGAGAACAGCTGCTCGGCGTGCGGGTCGATGCTCAGCCGCAGCCACTCCTCGGCGGTCTCGCCTTCGACGACGATCCGCGTCAGGTTGGGCGCATCGGGCAGCGGTCGCTCGACGAGGTACTCGTGGCTGTCGCCCTGCAGGAGGAGCACCGGACCGTCGAACCCGCCGGCCAGCCCGGCGAGGTGGTCGAGGATCTCCGCGAAGCCCTCACCGGGGCCTTCAAACGTGTCGGCCTGCATGGCCACCCACACGCCACGGGCATCCTGCTCGTGCGCGGTGGCGAAGCTACGGTCGAGCCACGCCAGATCTGCGGTCAGGCGACTGTCGTACTCCCGCAGGCGCAGCTCGCGCTGCTGCTCGGTCTCCGCGGCGCCGACGTGGGCTGCCCTTGCCCGCCGGCGCTGCGGCCGGCAGAGTCAGGACCACCACCGCCGGGGCCAGGGGTCATGCTGCGTCGCATCGTCTGCTCCTATCAGCCGCGCAGCCCGGGAACCCGGACGACGATCAAGTCGCTGGGATCGGGCACTCGGAGTGGCGACCCGTGGACCCGAATCGTGTCGTTGACGATCGCCAGGCGCTGGCGCCCAAGGGCAGCACGGCCTCGATCGTCAGTAGGGCATCGGGAAGCGATCGCCGAGGCCGATTCTGGCGGCCGCCCGGGCTGCGGAGCGGGGACGGGCTCGGTGTTCGGAGCGCCGGTGAAAGGCGCCGGCGCCGAAGCGTGGGAGAGTCCGTTCAGCACCCGCCATCTCAGGCCTCCTTAGCGCCCGGGATGCCGTCCTCGACGACGAACGACGCGCGGGTGACGACCGGCGCGCCGGGCTGGGTGACGAACGGCACGACGCGGAAGTCCGAGCGCCACTGCCCGCGGTTCAGCGTGCAGCGCACGTAGCCGCGCTGGCGGTTGACGAACGCGATGTGCGGGTTCTCGGCGAGCACGACCTGGTCTCCCGCCGACTGGTCGACGCCGTCGCCCCCCGTGCTTATCGACGTGCAGACGAACTCGGCTGCGACGAGCTCGGATGACTCCGGCTCGCCGTAGTCGCGCTCGATGTTGCAGACGTAGTTGGCGTGCACGTCGCCGGTCAGCACGATCGGGTTGGACGTGTCGCGCTCGGCCAGAAGCCGGTGATGCGCCGGCGCGCGTCGACGTAGTTGTCCCAGGCGTCGTTGCTGTAGTTGGTGCCGGTGCCGGCCACGAAGTCGCGCTCGCCGAAGAAGACCTGCTGGGCGAGCACGTTCCAGCGCGCCCCCGAGCGCTGCAGCCCGTCGAGCAGCCAGCGCTCCTGCTCGGGGCCGGTCATCGTCCGCCCGGGCGTGAAGCGCTCCTCGTCGGGCACCTGGTCGTCGCGGTACTGGCGCGTGTCGAGCACGTTGAACTCGGCCAGTCGCCCGTAGGTCAGGCGCCGGTACAGGCGCATGTCCGGGCCCTGGGGCTTGGCCGAAAGGCGCAGCGGCTGGTGCTCGTAGTAGGCCTGGTAGGCGTCGGCGCGCCGACGCAGGAACAGCTGCGGATCCTGATCGTCCTCGGGGATCTCGTCGGCGTAGTTGTTGTCGACCTCGTGGTCGTCCCAGGTGACCACGAACGGATGGCGCGCGTGGGCGGCGCGCAGATCCTCGTCGCTCTTGTACTGGCCGTAGCGCGTGCGGTAGTCGGCCAGCGTGAAGATCTCGGCGGCGGGCACGTGCCCGCGGCCGATGGTTCCCTGGCCGCCGCCCTCGTAGATGTAGTCGCCGAGGTGTACGACCAGCGCGAGGTCCTCCTCGGCGATGTGGCGGTAGGCGGTGTAGTACCCGGCCGGGTAGTTCTGGCAGGAGACGAACGCGAACTGCAGCAGGGCGAGGTTCGCGTTCGCGGCCGGAGCGGTGAGCGTGCGCCCGACGGGGCTCGCCTCGGGCCCCGTCTTGAAGCGGTAGAAGTACTCGCGGCCCGGATCGAGCCCGTCGACCTCCACGTGCACCGAGTGTGCGAGCTCGGGTGTGGCGAACGTGTTGCCCTTGCGCACCACGTTGCGGAAGCCCTCGTCGGTCGAGAGCTCGTAGCGCACGGGCACCTTGCGGCCGGGCATGGCGCCGTCGGCGCGCAGCGGGTCGGGCGCCAGCCGCGTCCACAGCACGACGCCGTCGGGCGTCGGATCGCCCGACGCCACCCCCACGCTGAACGGATCACGCATGAACGACGGCTTCGCCCATGCCGGGCTCTGCGAGAAGCCGGCTGCGTACAGCGCCAGCGCTCCGGCGCCGATCCCGGCTCGGCCCAACAGCGTCCGCCGGCTGACACCGTGCGGGTTCCGACTACCTTCGATCGCCATTTGCCGCGGATCTCCTGATCGTGTCGCTTGCGAAGAACGACCAAAACCGTCGCAACCGATCCCCGGACAGATGTGACCGACGCGTTGTCGACCTGTGGGAAATGCGTGACAAGCGTCCGCGGCGGCAAACCCGAGCTCGTCTCGCGCTCGCGCCGATCGTCCCGCGCTCTGGTAACGCTTCGGGCGAGCCGCTCACCAGCCGCAGAATGGACCGGTCTCGAGCGACTTCGCTGACGGGTGCGGCAGGCGCCCAGGAGCGCGCGTCGACGCTGGAGCTCGAGCCGGAGCGGACCAGCTGACGCGGCGGTCTGCGCAGCGAGCGCGTGCAGGGCGCCGGGTCGCCGACTTTGCGCTGTTTGCGGCGATCGCCTGTGAAGATCCTGTGATCGCGGGCCAAGGGCTGTGTCGGGTTCGCGGCCGCTGCTTACACTGACTCGCGAGATGATCGACGCGAACATCGCCGCAGCGGCCGCGCTGCGCGTCGCCGTGAGTGACGGCGACACCGGCTTCCTCCAGGTCTTGACCAAGCGCCTGGACCGCCTCGGCTGGGAGCATGTCGTGGTGACGGGTGCGGCGCCGATCGAGCGGCTCGTCGCGCTGCGCCTCGGCGCGTTCGTCGTCGATCTGGCGCTGCTGGGCGTGCAGGGCTGGCCGTATCTCGAGCGTGTGTGCAGGGAGCTGCCCGCGCTGCCGGTCGTCGTCTGCACGGGCCAGTCGACCGTTGCTCAGCGTGTGCGCGGCCTGCGCCTCGGCGCCGACGACTGGCTGACGAAGCCCTGCCATCCGGAGGAGCTGATCGCGCGCGTGGAGGCCGTCGCGCGCCGGCGGCGCATCGCCGAATCCGTCCCGGCGCCCGAGGCGGCGGTCGTGGGCGAGATCGAGATCCGCGC
>DATMJM010000470.1:0-4474 GCA_035553935.1 Solirubrobacteraceae bacterium | reverse complement strand
ACGGTGCCGAAGAACAGCGACGGCGCCGTCGTGTCGTTGGCGGCCTCCGGCGGGATCGGGATCACCGTCTCGCAGCTGATCAGCCGGTCGCGCTGGGGCGTGTCGGCCTCGACGAACACCGTGTCGTTGCCGTCGCCGCAGTCGACCGTATCGGCGCTGTCGTCGGCGGCGCGGATCGCGTCGTCGCCGTCGCCGCCGGCGACGACGTCGGCCCCCGGCCCGCCGGTGATCATGTCGTCGCCCGCGTCCCCCGTGAGCCGGTCGGCGCCCGAGCCCCCGTCGAGCTCGTCGGCGCCGTCTGCGCCGTCCAGCTCGTCGTCGCCGGCGTCGCCGCGCAGGTCGTCGTCGCCCTCGTCGCCGCGCAGGTCGTCCGCCGCGCGGCCGCCGTCGACGACGTCGTTGCCGCGCCCGCCGCTGATCGTCTCCTTCCCCGGTCCGCCGAAGAGCTGGTCGTCGCCGTCCTCGCCCTCGATGATCCGGTCCGAGCCGCGGCCGCCCTCGATGCGGTCGTCGCCCGGCCCGCCGTTGAGGCGCTTGTCGTTGCCGAAGCCCTTCTCGACGATGCGGTCGTCGCCCGGCCCGCCGAGGATCGTGTCGTCGCCGTCGCCCCCGTCGAGCGAGTCGTCGCCGTCACCGCCCTCGATCGTGTCGTTGCCGGTGCCGCCGTCGGCGCCGTCGTGCCCCGCGGCCGCGAACAGCTTGTCGTCGCCCGCCCCGCCGGCGAGGAAGTCGTCGCCCTCGCCGCCGTCGACCGTGTCGCTCGCGGCGCCGCCCGACAGCCGGTCGTCGCCCGTGGCGCCGTTGACGACGTCGCGGCCGCGAGCGCCACGCAGATAGTCCGCGCCCGCCATCCCCTCCATGCGGTCAGGGCCGGGGGTGCCCGTCAGCGTGTCGGACCCGTCGGTGCCGGGCAGCAGCGCGAGGCCGCGCTGCTCGGCGGCCGAGAACGGCCTGCTGCCGGGCAGCCGGACGACGTCCAGGCGCCGGCCGCTGGCGGCGCCGACGATCGAGATCGACGCGCCGGCGCCGTCGGCCACGTACACGCGCGTGGCGTCGAGGTTCCAGGACGGCACGCCCGGGCCGGGCCCGGCGACGATGCGCCGCACGCGGCCCGTCGCCGGGCTGACGATCGCGCCGCCCGAGCCGCCGGCACGCGCGCCCACCGCCAGGCGCGCGTCGCGCGGAGCGATCGCGATCGCGCCGCCCACACCGGCCGGCAGCCTGATCCGCGCGCGCCTGGAGACCGTCCGCCTGCCGGCCGGGATCACGCGCAGGAAGCGTCCCGCCGTGACGAACGTGCGGCCGGCGCCGTCGATCGCCGCGCCGGCCGCCGCCGACACGCGCACGGTCCGCAGCACGCGCCCCTCGTCGAGCGCGAGGATCGCGACGCGCCCTCCGGCGAGCACCACCGCGGCGCGGCTCGCGGCCCGTCCGGCGCTGAGCTGCTGCCCCGCGGCCCCGAGCGCGATCGTCGCCGTCGGCGCAAGGGCCGCCGGGTCGACGATCGTCACCCGGTCGCCCTGCAGCGCGAGCAGGCGCCGGTCGCGCGCCGTCACGAGCTGCGACACCGGCGCGCCGGGCAGCGCGACGCGCCGCGTCTCGGCGCGCCTGTCGATGTCGATCTCCACGAGCGTGTTGCCGGCCGCCGCGTAGCCCCTGCCGCCGGACGGGCTCGTCGACACGCCGGCGACGGGCGCCGGCATCGGTATCCGCGCGACGACCGTACCGGCCGACAGCTCGACGAGCGCGAGCTCCGGCGTGCCGCCGGCGACCAGCAGCGCGCGGCCCGGCGCGGCCGGTGCGAGCCCGAGCATGCCGGCGGCCGTCGCCGCGACCGCGAGCACGGCGGCCCGGCTGCGGAAGGGCTTGATCGAAAGACCCATGGCCAGCGTCGCAACACGGCACCGGCTCCGGGGTAGCGCTCGCGGGTGCAGGTCCGCCGGCCGCGGCCGATTACCGGGGTCATGACGCCCCTCGACGTCCGCGCCCTGCTTGCCGTGCAGGCCCGGCTGCGCCGGTACCAGGACGCCCCTGGCGTGCGGGAGCTCCATCAGTCGCGCACCCGCCTGCTCCTCCGACAGCGGTCCGGCGGCGACGGCGAGCCGCGCCGCGCCGCCGGGTCGCACGCTGCGGGCAACGCCCTCGAGCGCTCGCAGGGCGGGCCCGGGCGCGTCCCAGTCCACGGCCAGCCACATCTCGACGGGGTTCATGCCGCCACCCGCTCGCGATGGCCGCCGCCGGCCGCGCAGCGCGAGACGTCCAGCTGGCGGGGTGGTCGGCAGGGTCCGGTGGCCAGCATCGCGACGCCGGCGAGGACGCCGTGAGCGGCGCAGGTCTCGACCTGCTCGTCGGCGGGCCGCTCGCCGCATGGGCGATCCGCAGGGCGTCGCCGGCGCTCGTGCGCCGGGTGGTCTGCCTCGACGACGGGCTCATCGCGCTCGCCGCCGGCCGCGGTCACGACGTGTTCGCGGACGATCCGCACGAGACCGGATTCGCGCCGGCCCCGGCCGCGCTGGCGGTCGGCTTCCCGCTCGTCCTGCGGCCGGCGACGATCGAGCGCTACGGCGGCGCGATCTGGGCGATCCACGCCGGGCTGCTGCCCTACGGGCGCGGGCTGCATCCCGTCTTCTGGGCGCTGTGGGAGGCGACGCCCGCGGGCGCGACGCTGCACGAGATCACCGCGGCGGTCAACGGCGGGCCGATCGTCGAGCAGCGCGAGGTCGCGGTGCTCTCGTCCGACACCGGCGGCCGGCTGCAGGTCCGCGTTCAGGGCGCGGAGCGAGAGCTCTTCGCCCGCTGGCTGCCGCGCCTGGCGGCCGGCGAGCGTCCGGCGGCGCGGCCGCAGGACTCCGGCGGCACGCTCCATGCGCTCGCCGAGTTCGAGTTCATGCGCGACGAGGGCCGCTACGAGGTCCCGCGCTCTGAGCGCGAGCGGCTCGAACGCTGCCTCACCTTCCCCTCCGTCGGCGCCGCGGCGGCGCAGCGATGAGCCTGGTCGAGGTCCTCGATCGGATCGCCGAGCTGCGCGCGGTGCTCGCGCCGCCGCCGGCGCCGCCTCCCGCCGCGACGCAGCCGGCGGGCTCGAGCTTCTCGACGATGCTGCAGTCGGCCGGCGCCAGCGCGCCGCTCGGGGCGCCGGCCGCCGCCGTTCCCGCGGGGCCGGGCGGCGCCGCCCTCCTGGCGGCCGTGCAGGGCGAGGTCGGGGTCGCCGAGCAGCCGCCGGGCTCCAACGACTCGCCGCGGATCGCCCAGTACCGCCAGGCGACCGCGGGCAGCGGCGTCGGCCCGTGGTGCGCCTACTTCACGTCGTGGGCGGCCCGCGAGGCGGGCATGCCGCTCGGCGACAGCGGCCAGGGCTTCGGCCGCGTCGACGACGTCTACGGCTGGGCGCAGCGCACGGGCCGCGCGGTTCCCAACGGCCCCGGCGTCGTCCCGCGCCCCGGCGACCTCATCGTCTGGGACGAGCACATCGGCGTGGTGGAGGCGGTGCTGCCCGACGGCTCGCTGCAGACGATCGAGGGCAACTCGTCTGACCAGGTGGCGCGCCGGACGCACCCCGCGCGCAGCGCGCTCGGGTACGTGCGGATGGGCTGACCGGCTGCGCTCGCCACGCCGGCACCGCAGGAGTACGCTTGCAGCGCATGAGCCCGATTGCAGGCGAGCCGCTGACGCCCGAGCCGGACCACTAGCCACTCGCCTGCCTCGCGTGCGCGTCCTGTTCACCACGCGCGGCAGCGCCGGCCACCTGCTGCCGCTCGTCCCGTTCGCGAACGCCTGCCGGCGCGCGGGGCTCGACGTGCTCGTCGCGGCGCAGGCGCAGAACCGCGTCCACGTCGAGCGCACCGGTCTGCCGTACGCGCCGGTCGGCGACCCGCCGCCCGAGGAGTGGGTGCCGCTCACCGAGGAGATCGCGCGGCTGCCGTTCGAGGAGGCCAACGCGCGGATGATCGGCGGGTTCTTCGCCGACATCGACACGCGCGCCGCACTGCCGGCGCTGCGCGCCACGGTCGCGGACTTCAGGCCCGACGTGATCGTACGCGAGACCTGGGAGTTCGGCTCGACGCTCGTCGCCGACCGGCACGGGATCCCGGTCGTGCGCGTCGGCCTCGGGCTCACGGCCGTCGAGCAGATGTCGCTCGAGCTCGCCGCGCCGGCCGTCGACGCGCTGCGCTCGGCCAACGGGCTGCCCGCCGACCCGGCCGGCGACCGCCTGCTCGACACGCCGTGCCTCACGATGATGTCGGCCGCGCTCGATGACGGCGCCGCGATCGCGCGGGGGCGCACGCACCGCTTCGCGCCGGAGGTGGTCCGGACCGCGGCGCCCCCGCCGCTGGACGCATGGCTTGACGGCGATCGCGATCCGCTCGTGCTCGTGAGCTTCGGCTCGGTCGCCGCCGGCGCGCACATGCCGTTCTATCCCGCCGTCTACCGTGCCGCGATCGACGCGCTCGCGCCGCTGGGGGTGCGGGTCCTC
>DATMJM010000469.1:0-3617 GCA_035553935.1 Solirubrobacteraceae bacterium | reverse complement strand
CGCGACGGCCGTCGGGCGCGGTGGGGCGGGCGGTGGGGCCGGCGCCGTCGCCGCGGTTGCCGCGGCACGCGGGCGCTCCGGCTCGCGCTGCTCGCGCTCGGGCGCGGGCGTCGGCGTCGCGGGCGGCGGTGGCGGCGTGGTCGAGTGGTGCGAGCCGTTGTGCCCGGGGCGGCCGAGCACCGGCTCGGCTACCGCGCGGACGACCGAGACGGCCAGCGATCCCGCCTGCCTGGCGGCTTGCAGCGAGAGCTCGGCGAGGCGGGAGGCTGACTCCAATGCGCGCATGCGGACGCGGTACCCGCCCGCGCGGCGGCGGATGCGCCGGCAGGCGCCTTCGCGCTACACGACGAGCCCGTGCCGGACCGTGTTCTCGGTCACCACGCGCGGCTCGACGAAATGCAGCAGGTAGTCGCGGCCGCCGGCCTTCGTGCCGGTGCCCGACAGCCGGTTTCCGCCGAACGGCTGGCGGCCGACCATCGCGCCGGTGGTCGAGCGGTTGATGTACAGGTTGCCGACCGGCGAGCGGTCGATCACCCGCTGGACCGTGCGCGGATTGCGGCTGAACAGCCCGCCGGTCAGCGCGACGGGCAGGGCGTCGATGCGGTCCATCGCCGCGTCGACGTCGCGCACCGCCTCGATTGCCAGCAGGGGCCCGAAGATCTCCTCGCGCAGCACGGGGGAGTCGAGCGGCAGCCCTGTCGCGACGACGGGCGCGACATACCAGCCGTCGCGGGGGACGTCGTTGCCGCCGCCGAGGATCGTGCCCCCCTCGGCGGCGATCTGCGCGTAGCGCGCCACCCGCTCCTGCGCCTCGCGCTCGATGACCGGCGGCACGTCGGTGGCGAAGTCGTCGGCCGGGCCCACCTGCAGGCCGGCCACGGCACCCGCGAGCCGTTCGACGAGCGCGTCGTGCACCGCCTCGTGGACGAGCACGCGGGCCGCCGCCGAGCACTTCTGCCCGGCGTAGTCGAACGCCGACTCGACGATCGCCGGGATCGCCTCGTCGAGGTCGGCGTCGGAGTCGACGACGATGCAGTTCTTGCCGCCCATCTCGGCGACGACGCGCTTGAGCTGGCGCGCGCCGGGGGTGACGTCGGCGGCCGTGCGCAGGAGCTCGAGCCCGACCGGCCCAGAGCCGGTGAACGCGATCGTCGCGACGCCGCCGTGGCGCGCCAGCGCCGCGCCGGCGTCGCCCTCGCCGGGCAGCAGCGCGATCGCGCCGGACGGGACGCCGCCCGCTCGCAGCGCCTCGACGACGCGCAGCCCGCAGCCCGGTGCCTGCTCGGCGGGCTTGAGCACGGCCGTGTTGCCGGTGGCGAGCGCGGCCGCGGTCATCCCGGTCGGGATCGCGAGCGGGAAGTTCCAGGGGGAGATCACCGCACAGACGCCGCGCGGCACGTACCGCAGCTCGTTGCGCTCGCCGGGGACCTGCAGCAGCCGCTCGCCGGGACCCCCCTGCAGCTCGATCGCACCGCGCGCGTAGAACTCGAGGAAGTCGATCGCCTCGCAGACGTCGGCGTCGGCCTCCGGCCACGGCTTGGCGCACTCGCGCACCGCCAGCGCGGCCAGCGACGCGCGGCGCTCGCGCATCCACGCGGCGGCCCGCAGCAGCGCGGCCGCCCGCTCGGCGACCGCAGTGGAGGCCCAGGCCGCGAACGCGGCACCCGCCGCCTCGACCGCGGCGCCGGCTTCCTCCGGCGTGGCGCGCGCGGCGCGCGCGACGACGCGCTCGGGCTGCGCCGGATCCGTCGAGACGAGCTCGTCGCCGAAGCGCCGCTCGCCGCCGATCCAGACCGGCACCCTCAGCGGCAGGCGCAGCTCCTCCAGCCCGGCGGCGAGCTTCGCCCGCTCGGAGGAGCGGCGCAGCTCGAGCACCGGCTCGTTGCGAAACGGCGGCAGCTCGCTCACGACGACGCCTCCGGCGCAGCCAGGAGCTGCTCGAGCGGGACGCCGTGCGCCTGGTCGGCGAGGAAGCTCTCGTTCGCGGTGTTCTCCAGGAGGCGCCGGACGAGGTACGCCATCCCCGCGACGAGGTCGCCGACGGGGCAGTAGGCGCGCACGCGCAGGCCGCTGGAGGCGAGCGCGTGGCCGAGATCGTCGCCGAGACCGCGCAGGATCTGGAACTCGACGTCGCCGGGCGCGCCTCCGAGCAGGCGGTTGCGGGCGACCGCGTGGGCGACGGAGCGCAGGTTGTGCGACGCGACCGCGACGCGCAGGAGCGGGCGTGCCTCCAGCAGCCGTTCGGTGAGCCGCTCGAAGTTGGCGTCGCAGTCGGCCTTGCGCTCGAAGACGGGGACATCCCAGCCGTGCTGGCGCGCCTCGACGACCTCGTGGTCCCAGTAAGCGCCCTTGACCAGGCGGACGACGAGCGGCTGCGCGCGCGGCGTGCGCTGCGCCCAGTCGAGGACCGCGTCGAGCGTCTGCGGCGAGTCGCGCAGGTAGGCCTGCAGGACGATCCCCGCGCTCGGCCCGCCGGCGAACTCGGGTTCGGCGAGCAGATCCAGGACGAGCTCGAGCACCGCCTCGCGCGAGTCCAGCGACTCCATGTCGATGTGCAGGTGTGCGTCGAGCTCGCTCGCCTGGCGCAGAAGCGCGCGCAGCCGTGGCGCCGCGTCGCGCTGGCCGCGCTCCGGCGCCTCGGGGCGCAGCAGCGGCGTCAGCGCCGACACCTTCACCGAGAGGTTCGCGCGCGGCAGCGGGCCGATCGCGTCGCGCTCGAGGAGAGGCTGCGCGTCCATCTGCGCGTAGGCGCCGGCGAGCGTGTCGAGTGCGTCGGCGCAGCGTGCCGCGTAGCGGTCGGCCTCCTGCGCGGTGACGGTGGCCTCGCCGAGCAGGTCGACGGACGCGGCGATCCCGTCACGCCAGAGCCTGCGCAGCGTCGGGAGCGCGGCCTGCGGGTCCTCGCCGACGATGAAGCGGTGCGCCATGTGGCGCACGCCGGCCGCCCCCGCGGCGCCGAGCGCCGCGCGACCCGCCTTCGTGTCGCCCATCCGCATCGCCGCGCGCAGCGATGGGGGCCGCGTGTGGACCTGCTCGAGGAAGCTGGTCAGGTGGGCGGCGAGGTCGTCGACCGAGCGGCAGGCGGGAACGACGTCGACGAAGCGAAACAGCGCCGCGCGCAGCTCGGCGTCCTGCGCGGCGAGCTCCATGGCGCGGTCGTCGAGCGCCTTGAGCGGATTGCCGCGGCGCGGCGGGAACGCCTCCGAGAGCGCACGGCCGACGCGTTGGATCTCCGGCTCGAGCGACCCGTCGGCGCCCACGCATCCACCTGCTAGGGACTCGCGGTGGGCTCGGGCGGCGGCGCGAGGTCCGGCACCGTGGAGGTGTCGGCGGGCGGCGGGATCTGCTCGCTGCCGGTCGCGCCGTTGCCGGCCTCGATCTCGCGCGACCCGCTGCGGGTGCGGTTGTCGCCGCGCTGAGACGCCTGCGTCGCGGGCGGCGGCGGTGGCGGGGGAGCCACGACGGGGGCCGGCTGCGCGATTGCGGTCGCCGGGCGCGACGGCGACTCGCTCCTCGCCGCTCCGGCCGCCGCTTCGCGTCGGCGCTTCGCGCGCGCTCGCTCGCGTGCCTTGGCTTCCTCGACCTCGTCGGCGCTCGCCTCGCCGGCTCCGGGCACG
>DATMJM010000468.1:0-5190 GCA_035553935.1 Solirubrobacteraceae bacterium | reverse complement strand
GGTCCGCGGCTGATCGCTGGCGCGGTCGGCCACCCGCATTCGACCGTCTCGAAGACGCTCAAGCGCAACGGCTGCTCCCGGCCCGAGCCGAAGCCGCGCGAGCCCGCCAACCGCTACGAGTGGCCCTGCCCCGGCGACCTGCTGCACATGGACTCGACCAGCTACGCCCGCTTCGACAGGCCCGGCCACGCCGTCACCGGCGACCGCACTCGCCGTTCCCGCCGGGTGGGGTGGGAGTTCGTGCACTCGATCGTCGACGACTGCTCGCGACTGGCCTACTCGGAGATGCACGACGACGAGAGGGCGCCCACGGTCACCGCGTTTACCCGACGGGCGCTCGACTGGTTCGCTGCCCAGCAGGGGATCGTCTGCGAACGCATCCTCACCGACAATCACTTCTCCTACGTCCACAACCGCTCGCTGCGCGAGCTGCTTGACGCGCGGGCGATCGAGCACTGGCGCACCAAGCCCTACACGCCCCGCACCAACGGCAAGGTCGAGCGCTACCAGCAGACGCTCATGCGCGAGTGGGCCTACGCGCTCGAATACGCCTCAAGCCAAGCCCGTCGCGACGCGCTGCCACACTGGACCCGCCACTACAACGAGCGCCGCACCCACACCGCGCTCGGCAACCGCCCCCCGACCGCCCGCGTTCGGGACGTCCTCGGGCCCGACACCTAGGACGCGCCTTTGTCACCAGCCGATGAGTTGATCGAGGCGCGATCGCTTGACCGAGATTGCGCGAGCGGACTGCGGCGCTGCGGACCCGCTTCCTCGCACGGAATGCCGGCGCTTGCCAGCGTGCCGATATGAGTCTGGTCGACGCTGGCTCTGCGTCGCCTAGCTGCTCTCGACTCCATTGCGCGACGATGTCGTTCGAGCGTGGCAGAAGTCATCGCGAGCGCTTGGGGAGGAAGCGAGCACCCGAGATACAGAGCAAGGTGTACGCGCGCTGCAGGTAGCCCCTAACCTGGGCTGTCTCCGGGTGGTCCCGACAGTTGGGCACGTCATCTAGGGACAACCTCGTCCTACGGTCAGGCGGAGATGGCTGAACCGGAGGCAAGCTGGGAAACGATTGGCGACCTGCCCGGCCCTTGGGCGACGGCGCTGGCGGCCTTCGCCGGCCGTGTCGCTGAGCACCCTTGGGGCGGCCGACCGCCTGCTCGTCTCGTCGTGGCCGACGACCTTGTTGACGCGCTGGAGCGCTGGATGGCACCGTCGGAGTTCGCCTCCTGGGAGGCGGGCCATCGCAGCGGTCGTATCGCAAGGACGGGCGCGAAGCACTTCATAGCGGCCGACGGCAAGAGCACCGTCGCGGTCCCTCAAGCCGAGCGCGCCGTCTTCCTGCATCTGGCCGGCCACGAGTTCGTCGAGGCGGCACTCGATGACGCCCACGATCAGCAGGGTCACGCAGTCGACGACCGGCCGACGGATGAGGGGATCTCGCCGCGGGGCTTGTGGCACCTGATATGGACTGAGTACGTCGTCGAGCGTGTCCGCCACGAGGCAGCTCGCGGGCTCGGCTGGCCGTGCAGCACTCTCGACCGGGGCTGGATCACCGGGCAGCTGCAGGACTTCGCGAGGGAGCTGCCCGCGCTGATCCGCTGGGCGGTCGCCCACGACGCTGTCCCCCAACGCGCGTGGCAGCATTGGGCCGAGCTTGCGCTCACCTGGCCTGCCTGTCTCGGGCGTGCCGCCGACGGCTGCCCCGCGGCGCACGGCGAGCTCAAACGCTTCAACGCTCACCCGCTGGCGCAGGAGACCATCGGCGCCTGGGAGACCGTCAAGGCGACACTGAGCGAGATCTGGGACGCGCCCGACCGGCCCGCCGTCGAGCATGACGACCGCTTCGAACGCGGTGGCTGGTACGTGCTGTACGAGGCCTTCGCCGACCTCTGGAACACCCGTTACGCCGCCGCGCAGGGATGACCCGGATCGCTGCATCGCGCTGGTGGGGCGCCTGTGACGGCGCTCTCAGCTCGGCTCCCGCGGCGCGCTTCAGCCACCGCCGGTCGCGAGGTGCGACAGCACGCCGGCGGCGGTCTGCTCGCTGATGCTGCGGACCGAAGCTGCCAGCTGGCGCAGCTTCGACTTCTCCTCGGGGTCGGTGCTCTCCTGCTCTGCGGCCTCGAGCGCAGCGACGAGCACCTCACGAGCTTCCATGCCGGCGCCCGGCCATCCGGCGAGACGTTCGAGCGCGCGCCCGGCCGGCGCGTAGGCCGGCCCAGGCCCTCCGGCCGAGATCATCCCGGCGCTGCGCTGCTCGAGCCAGCCCTCCGCGGAGAGCAGGTCGAGCAGCCGCTGAAGCACGCTTGGCTCCCCGTCCCAGCCAGCGGCGATCGCCTCGATCTGCACCCCGAGAGGGTGCAGTCCGCCCTCGGCCCACAGCTCGTAGACCCGCCGCAGCAGCGGCTCCATCACCGTGTTCCAGTCGGGCGTCCCGGCGGCAGCGCTAGAGGCTTGGAGCTCGGGCGCACGGCGGCGGCCATCATCGGTCAGCCGCGCGGCCCGCTGCCCCGTCTGTTCGAGGAGCCCTTTCCTGATGAGCTCCTCGAGGTCATCGACTACTACTCCCTCGATCTGCCCGCCCGGTAGGCCGGCGTGCATGAAGACCGTCGGCCCCATGCCACCGCGCCGATGCCACGCGAACCGGTCCGGCTCGCCGCGCCTCGCGATCGACTGCCGATCTGCCTCCACCATGCGCAGCAGTAGCTCCTGCTGGTTGTGAGTCAGTGGCTCCATGGACGCCGGTTATAGCGTCAGAGTCGCCCCGCCAGGATCAATCCCGCGGCGGCGCACAGATTACGGGCGCCTGTATCGGCCACCAGCGCAGCGGGATCGGATCGAGCGCCCGGTCGCGAGCAGAGGGCCTGCTCGTGCCATAAGATCTTAAGCAGAATGGCACGCCAACCGGCCTTATCTGCGTATAATCATACGAGTCTGATAGGATCTTACTTCATATGACCCCATCCAGCAGCACATCCGCAGAAAAGCCTATCGGTCTGCGCTCGGTGGAGCCAGCGGACGCTCGCGTGCTGCGCGACGCCGCACTGCGCGGGCGGGCCTATGTGCTATGGCCCCACGACAGCGACTGGCTCCAGAGTCTCAAGGGCATCGGCGACCCGCCGGCACGGCTGAGGGCGATGGCGTCCCGTGGCTCGCTCGCTCCGGTGGGGCACGGCCGCTGGGTGATCATGCCCCCGGCCGCCTCCAGCCTCGACCAGGCCGGGCCGCGCGACCTGCTCGTCGCGGCGCTCCTCGACGGCCGGGTGAGCGACTGGTACATCGGCTTTTGGACCGCCCTGCTCCATCACGGACTCACCGACGTCGACGCCGATGCGGTCTTTGTCGGCGCACGCGGTGCTCAGCTACCCAAGACGCTCCGGGCTGGTGCTCTCGTCTTGCGCACGACCACGTTCTCCCGGTCCGCTGACTGGCAGGGCGTTGAGCGGTTTCGAGTACAGGGACGGGTGTTCGCCTACCGTTCCGATCCCGAGCGGACCCTGCTGGACACACTTGAGCGGCCACGCCTGTGCGGGCCCCCGGATGTGTGGGTGCGCGCATGGGAGCGCGCGGCGCGCGAAGAGCGGGTCGACGTTCAGCGCCTGCTCGAGTACAGCGAAGGGCGCAATGACACCGTCCAGGCACGCTGCGCGTTCTGGCTGCGGGAAATCGGCGAGGTTCGCGTGGCGCGCCGGATCATGCGTGGCCTCGGGGGCCCGCTTAACGGCAGGCGTCCCCTCGATGCCAGCGCCTCCTTCGGCGACGCACAGGCCTGGCATAGGGACCGCGAGACGGGGCTCACGATCAACATGCCTATGGACGCGATCGAGGGCTGGATGGAGTACGGCAAGTGATCGAGGTCGTGCGGGCGTGGCCGACCGCCGCGGATGTCGACCGCTTCGCGACAAAGATCAAGGTTGGCCGCGACGCGGTCATCCGCGACATCGTCAGGACCGTCTCGATCGCGCGCCTCGTCCACGAGGGCGTGCTCAGCGATGATTGGGTTCTCACCGGTGGCATGGCTATGCGCCTACGAGGCTCGACCCGATTCACCATGCGCGACACCGACACCTCGCGTCGTGACGGGTACCCCGACCGTCAAGCGCTCGCGGACGCCCTGCGGATCGACGACGACGAGCTGGTCGTCACTCCGGCCGATTCCAGCGATTGGAAGTCGGGCAAGCAGCTGGTCACTGCCCAACCGATCGAGTATGAGGCGTTCTTCGCTGACGTTGGCGCTGGGCCCGTCGAAGACGCGTTCAGCTTCACCGTCTCCTGGCGAGGCGTACTCGAGTCCGCGGACGCGCTCGAGTTGGTCCACCCGTACAACCCCGCGCTCGTCATCGAGCGCACCGTCGTCCCGGTCATGAATCTCACCGAGCAGACCGCCGAGAAGATTGTCGGGTGGGCGGCCCACGGCCTGATCAAGCACTACGTCGACGTGGCCTGGATCTTCCACGCACTCGGCGGCGGGCTCGACATCGGCCGGCTCCCGGCCCTGATCGAGGCAAAGCTGAACGTCGGTCGCCGGCTGTTCCCCACCGCCTACGCGAAACTCACGGGGCTGACGGCGGTCGTCCGTGCACTCCACGACCCGGACGCGCACGTGCCGCCTCTCGGTGACCGGGACGACGGCGCGAGCCAGATTCGCTTCGCCGGAGCGGGCCTCAACAAGCAGCAGGCGATCGAGGTGATCCGCACCGCCGCCCTGCCGGCGCTCATCAAAGCAGCACACGGCTCCCGTCCGGTCCGCTGAGCGCGGATGTCGTGGCGCCGGCGACCTAACGACCGGCCGGCTGTCCGGGCGTATTGTTTGGGTCGGCACCCGCGCATGAGGTGCGCGGGTTTGGCGTCGAGGAGTGGCCTCGGCGGGGACCGCAATCATGGGGGTGCCGACCATGGCGCAGGCTAGGACGTCGCGGAGCTTCGTGGCCGGGCTGCCGGGCCCGGTGCGGGCGACTTATGAGGCCGGACCGGGTTCGCGCTGGCTCGGCGCTTGAGGCGGGTGGGGTGGGATGTCTGGTCTGCGCGCCGTGTGATTGGAGCGCTCCCCGTGCTCGTTGACGGTTTAGGCGGCCGCTTTTTGTAGTGCTTGGTCGGCATCGTCCCAGGTCTGGCGGACCTCGGACGGTGTGCGGTAGTTGAGCCGGCTGTGGGGCCGGTGGTGGTAGTGGTCGATGTTGGCGG
>DATMJM010000467.1:0-4847 GCA_035553935.1 Solirubrobacteraceae bacterium | reverse complement strand
GTCCACGCCACGCGCCTTCCAGTGCGCGATCGCCTCGTCGTGCTCGAGCAGGTCAGAGCGGCCGATGAGCTCGTCCATCGAGCGGATCCCGAGCGAGGCCATGATCTGTCGGACCTCCTCGGCGACGAAGAAGAAGTAGTTGACGACGTGCTCGGGGGTGCCCTGGACGCGCCTGCGCAGCTCGGGGTCCTGCGTCGCGATGCCGACCGGGCAGGTGTTCAGGTGGCAGGCGCGCATCATGATGCAGCCGGCGGCGATCAGCGGAGCCGTCGAGAAGCCCATCTCGTCGGCTCCGAGCATCGCTGCGATGGCGACGTCGCGGCCCGTCTTCAGCTGGCCGTCGGTCTGCACGATGATGCGCGAGCGCAGGTCGTTGCGCAGCAGCGTCTGCTGCGTCTCGGCGAGACCGATCTCCCACGGCACGCCGGCGGCCTGGATCGAGCTGAGCGGCGAGGCGCCGGTGCCGCCGTCGTGGCCGGAGATCAGCACGTGGTCGGCGTTGGCCTTCGCCACGCCGGCGGCGACGGTGCCGACGCCGACCTCCGCGACGAGCTTCACGGACACGTGGCCCTTCGGGTTGGCGCAGCGCAGGTCGTAGATGAGCTGCTTGAGGTCCTCGATCGAGTAGATGTCGTGGTGCGGCGGCGGCGAGATGAGCCCCACGCCCGGCGTCGTGTGGCGCACGCCGCCGATGTACTCGTCGACCTTGTGGCCGGGCAGCTGGCCGCCCTCGCCGGGCTTGGCGCCCTGGGCCATCTTGATCTGCAGCTGGTCGGAGTTGACGAGGTAGTGGATCGTCACGCCGAAGCGGCCGCTGGCGACCTGCTTGATCGCCGAGCGTCGCGAGTCGCCGTTGTCGTCGGGGGTGAAGCGGACAGGGTCCTCGCCGCCCTCGCCGGTGTTGGACTTGCCGCCGAGGCGGTTCATCGCGATCGCCAGCGTCTCGTGCGACTCGCGCGAGATCGACCCCAGCGACATCGCGCCGGTGGCGAAGCGCTTGACGATCTCCTTCGCCGGCTCGACCTCGTCGAGCGGGATCGGCTCGATCCCGTCGGTCTTGAACTTCATCAGGCCGCGCAGCGTCGCCTTGCGCGAGGCGTCGTCGTTGACGAGCCGCGAGTACTCGTCGTAGTTGTCCTGCGCATTGCCGTTCTGCGAGCGGACCGCGTGCTGCAGCAGGGCGATCGTCTCGGGATTCCACATGTGGTGCTCGCCGTCGCGGCGCCACGCGTAGATGCCGCCGACAGGCAGCAGCGTCTCGTGGTCGGCGGGATACGCCAGCGCGTGGCGGTCGAGCGTCTCGCTCGCGAGGACGTCGATGCCGATGCCGCCGATCCGCGACGCGGTGCCCGCGAAGTGGCGGTCGATGAGGTCCTTCTCGAGGCCGACGGCCTCGAAGATCTGCGCGCCGCAGTAGGACTGCGTCGTCGAGATCCCCATCTTGGAGATCGTCTTGAGCAGGCCCTTGCCGATCGCCTTGACGACGTTGCGCTGCGCCTGGTCGGCGTCGTCGACGCCCTTGATGCGTCCCTCGGCGACCATCTCGTCGACGGTGTCGAGCAGCAGGTAGGGATTGATCGCGCCGCAGCCGTAGCCGATCAGCGTGGCCATGTGGTGGACCTCGCGCGGCTCGCCGGACTCGAGCACGAGGCCGGTGCGCAGGCGAGTGCCCTCGCGCACGAGGTGCTCGTGGACGGCGGCGACCGCCAGCAGCGACGGGATCGCCGCGCGCCGCGGACCGACCTGGCGATCGGACAGGATCAGGACGCTCACGCCGGCGGCGACCGCGTCGTGGGAGTCGTCGCAGAGCTTGGCGAGCGCCGCCTTCATCCCGTCGGGGCCGTCGGCGATCGGCCACGTGATGTCGAGCGTGTGGGCGCGGAAGATCTCGTCGTGGACCATCCGCAGCGTCTCGAGCTCGTGGTTGCGCAGGATCGGCTGGTCGAGGATGAGCTTGTGGGCGTGCTCCGGCGTCTCGGTGAGCAGGTTCTTCTCGCCGCCGATGCCGGTCGCCAGCGACATGACGATCGACTCGCGGATCGGGTCGATCGGCGGGTTGGTGACCTGCGCGAAGAGCTGCTTGAAGTACGAGAACAGCGGCGGGCGGCGGTCCGACAGGACGGCGAGCGCGTTGTCGTTGCCCATCGAGCCGATCGGCTCGGCGCCGGTGGCGGCCATCGGCGCGATGAGCACCCGCAGGTCCTCCTGCGTGTAGCCGAAGGCGAGCTGGCGCAGGCGCGTCGGCTGCAGCCCGGTCATCGTGACGTGCGCCTCCGCGAGGTCGTCGAAGTGCACCGTGTTGTTGTCGAACCACTCACCGTAGGGGCGCTGCGTGGCGACGTCGCGCTTGATCTCCTCGTCCTCGACGATGCGGTGGCGCTCGAGGTCGACGAGGAAGAGCTTGCCGGGCGCGAGGCGGCCCAGGCGCTTGACCTCGTCGTTGCGGATCGGCAGCAGGCCGGCCTCCGAGCCGAGCACGACCACGCCGTCGTGCGTCTCGACCCAGCGGCCGGGCCGCAGCCCGTTGCGGTCGAGCGTCGCGCCGACGATCGAGCCGTCCGTGAAGGCGACGGCGGCCGGACCGTCCCACGGCTCCATCAGGCACGAGTGGAAGGCGTAGAAGCCCTTGAGGTAGTCGGGCAGGTCGTCGCGATCGGCGTAGGCCTCCGGGATCATCATCATGATCGCGTGCGGCAGGCTGCGGCCGGCGAGCATGAGCAGCTCCAGGACGTTGTCGAACGTCGCGGTGTCCGAGTTGCCCGGCGCGACGATCGGCATGATCTTCTGCAGGTCCAGGCCGAAGAGCTTGGATGCCAGCTGCGACTCGCGCGCGCGCATCCAGTTGACGTTGCCCATGAGCGTGTTGATCTCGCCGTTGTGGGCGATGACGCGGTACGGATGCGCCAGCGGCCAGCTCGGGAACGTGTTCGTCGAGAAGCGCGAGTGCACGAGCGCCATCGCGCTCGCCATCTTCGGATGGGTCAGGTCAGGAAAGAAGCCGCGCAGCTGGTCTGGGACGAGCATCCCCTTGTAGACGAGCGTGCGCGAGGAGAACGACGCGATGTACAGGTCTGGCGCGGCGGCCAGCTCACAGATGCGGCGGATGACGTAGAGCTTGCGCTCGAAGGCGTCCTGGTCGTGGTCGAAGCCCGGCCCGGCCTCGACGAGGAGCTGGCGCATGACCGGACGCGTCTCGTCGGCCGTCCTGCCGACGTACTCCGTGTCGACGGGGATGTCGCGCCAGCCGAGCACGCGCTGGCCCTCGACGCGGACGTTGAGCTCGAGCAGCTCCTCGAGCTTCGCGCGCCGCTCGCGGTCGGTCGGCAAAAAGCAGGCCGCGACGCCGTAGCGGCCACGCTCGGGCAGCTCGAAGTCGACGGCCGAGCGGAAGAACGCATCGGGCATCTGCAGCAGCATCCCGGCGCCGTCGCCGGTGCGCGAATCGGCCCCGGTGGCGCCGCGGTGCTCGAGGTTCTCGACCGCCTGCAGGCCCTTCTCGACGACCTCGTGCGAGGGAACGTTGTCCAGGCGCGCGACGAGCGCGACACCGCACGCGTCGTGCTCGAAGCGTGGGTCGTAGAGGCCGGCGGCCTGTGACGGCAGGGTCGTCATGCTGATATGAGTGCCTCCAAGGCGGCGCGATGGCACTGCGAGGCGAAGCGACAAGGGTAGCAACGGGGTCGTGCCGAATTGTCATCCCGTGAGCGGCTCCCCGAGACCCGTGACCGTCCTGTCCACAGGCGGGACGATCGCGATGGCGGGTGCGCGCGCGACGCCCGCGCTCGGCCCGCAGGAGCTGCTGGCGGCGGTCCCGGCGCTCGCCGAGGTCGGCGATCTGCAGGCGCGCGCCGTCGCCGGGCTGCCCGGCGCCCACCTCAGCTCGGCCGACGCGCTGGCGATCGCGCGCGCCGCGCTGGAGGAGACCGCGAGCGGGCGCGGCGTCGTCATCACCCACGGCACCGACACGCTGGAGGAGACCGCGGTGCTGTGCGACGTGCTGCACGGCCGCCCGGAGCCGATCGTGCTGACGGGCGCGATCCGTCCGTCGAGCGCCGCAGGCGCGGACGGCCCGGCCAACCTGCTCGATGCGGTCGCGGTCGCGGCCGCACCGCAGGCGGCCGGCCTCGGCGCGCTCGTCGTCTTTGCGGGCGAGGTGCACGCCGCACGCACGGCGCGCAAGGTCTCGTCGATCTCGCCGGCCGCGTTCGGCTCGCCGGCGAGCGGGCCGCTCGGCGGTGCCGCGGAGGGCCGCGTGTGGATCGCGGCGCGCCCGGTACGGCCGGCGGAGCCGCTGCCGCTGCCCGCCGCGCTCGCCGGGCGCGTGCCGATCGTGCCGACGCATCTCGGCGACGACGGCACCGCCCTGCGCGCCGCGCTGCGCGGCGGCGCCGACGCGATCGTCTTCGTGGCGCTCGGCGCCGGGCACGTCGCTTCGCCGGTGCTGGCCGCGCTGCGGGAGGCAGCCGCCGCGGTTCCCGTCGCCATCACGCTCCGCCCCGAGCGCGGCGCGCTGCTGCACGAGACCTACGGCTTCGAGGGCGCCGAGCGCGATCTGCGCTCCAGCGGCGCGCTGCCCGCCGCTGCGCTGTCGCCGCAGGCGGCCCGGATGGTGCTGCTCGCGGGCGTCGGCGCGGCCGCTGGACGCGAGGCGGTCGCGGCCGCGCTCGACGTCCAGATCTGAGTGGTTCCGGCGCAGTCTTGCGATCCGTCGCGTGAACCCGCTCGCGGGCCGCGGCGACTATTCTCCGGCAGCCGGGTCGTGCGATCCGTGCATATGCCAACCGCGCGAGTAGGGACGAGAGTGAAACGCGATCAGCACGGGCACCATGGCCGATGACGGCTCGGAC
>DATMJM010000466.1:0-2612 GCA_035553935.1 Solirubrobacteraceae bacterium | reverse complement strand
AGATCGGGGATAGCCCGGGCGGCGAATGTCCGTGTCATCGGCGTGATCAGTGCTTCGCTGGCGACGAGCGATGGCAGGAACGATCCGCTCGCGCTGTTCGAAGTGACAAGCAGTGAGGGCGACGCCAGGCGCGCGCAGGCGGAGGCCAGGCGGCGTGGGATGGGGAAGGCTCGCGCGGTGGGACAGGTGTGGTACCGGCACAACGAGGACTGGACGCCCGCTGCACGAGCCGCTGTGGAGCAGTGCTTGCGATCGTTGCGTTGAGCGCGGCTCGCCTGCTGCAGCAGGAGCCGGCGCGGCCGTCGTCGCCCTGATGCGCTTGCGCTCGGCGCGAAGAGCGACGCTTCGTCGGCGGGACGCGGTGATAACCCTCGAGTCTGCCGCTCGTCTGCCGGTACGGCCGTGTTGGGAAGCGGCGGCGCTTACTTGTAGGCGATGGCGGCGCTCGCGGGACCGGCAAGCGGGAGGATGTCGACGCGCCGGAAGCCCGCGTCGCGGCACCAGCCTTCGAAGTCGCTGCCGGTGAAGTCAAACGCGTCGCCGAACTCGATGAGCATGTTCAGCGACATCATCAGCCCGAAGGCGTTCTCGCGGCGGGCGTCGTCGATGAGGTTCTCGACGACGATGAACGCGCCTCCATCGGGCAACGCGTCGTACGCCGATCTGATGAGCTCTGTCTTGCGCTCCAGGTTCCAGTCGTGGAGGATCAGCCCCATGGTGATGACATCGGCCCGGGGCAGCGGGTCGGTGAGAAAGTCGCCCTCGGCGACCTTGACGCGATCGCTGAGTCCTGCCGCCGCGATCGTCTTCTCGGCGATCGGCGCGACGACTGGCAGGTCATAGGTGGTGCACTGCAGATGCGGGTAGCGCGTGGCGAGAACGCTGCACAACTGGCCGGTGGCGCCGCCGACGTCGCAGACGGTGTTGTACGGGGAGAAGTCGAACTTCTCAGCCAAGGCGTGGAAGTTGCCAAGCGAGATGCCCTGCATCGCGTGCATGAACTGCTCGAGGCGCGCGGGGTCGCTGTAGAGCTCGTCGAACATCGGCTTTCCGGTGTGCTTGATCTCGTTCTGCGGCCTGCCGGTCTGAAGCGCCTCGGTGAGGTCGCCCCAAAACCGGTACAGCCGTGCGTTGCACATCTCCAGCAGGCCGCCGATGTAGGTGGGACTGTGCTTGTCCAGGAACGCCGCGGTCTCTGCGCTGTTGCGATAGCGCCCGTCGCTGCCGTCGCCGTCGCGCTCCAAGAGCCTCAGCGCGACGAGCGTGTCGAGGAAGTCGTAGATCGCTCGCGGGTGCAGATCGAGCCGCTCGCCGATCTGCTCGCCGGTCATCGATTCGCTGCCGAGCTGCGTGAAGAGCTCCAGCTCGACGGCGGACAGCAGCGTCTTCGAAGGCCAGAACCCCATACCGACCTGCATGACTCGGGAGGGATCGAGGTCTGGCGCCAAAGCGGCTACCGCCTTTCATCAGGATCCGGCCGAGGCTGCCGTGGCCGGTGCGCGTCGCGGGACGGCGCTACGTTAGCCGCACCGCGTGGGGGTTGCAACGCGCTCACGCCAGCTCTGAGCCGCTCAAATGGGCGCGGTCACGCCACCGCGGACTACGCTGCTGGCCTGGACTCCTCGACGCTCAGCAACCGTCTGGCCGCTGGTCGCGAAGCGCTGCAGCGTGGCGCCTGGGCGCAAGCGCGCGCGGCGTTCGCGGCGATACGTGACGAGGCCGGTCCTGAGGCGCACGAGGGGCTCGCGAACGCCGCGTTCGGCGCAGGCGATCTTGCTGAGGCCTTCGCCAGCCAGGAGGAGGCGTATCGGCAGTTCAGAGCACGTGGAGACGCGCGTGGTGCGGGCCGGATGGCAAGCCAGCTCGCGTGGAACTACTTCAACCTGCGCGGCGAGCCGGCGGTCGCGAACGGCTGGACCCGGCGCGCCCACCGGATGCTCGACGATCTGCCGCCGTGCGCCGAGCAGGGTCACCTCGCGGTGACGGAGGGCGACGCCGCGATATTCGGAGACGACGATCCTCAGTCGGCACTCGGTTTCGCGCGAGATGCACAGCGGCTGGGCGGCCTGGTCGGCGTCGCCGAGCTCGAGGTCCTGGGCCTCGCCCTGGAGGGACTCAGCCTCGTGAGCATCGGAAACATGCGGGAGGGGCTCTCGCAGCTCGACGAAGCTGCAGCGGCCGTGACAGCAGGCGAGCTCGACGATCTCGCGGCCGTCGGGGTGACCTTCTGCTACCTGATCTTCGCGTGCGAGAAGGCGCGCGACTACGGCCGTGCCGGACAGTGGTGTGAGCGCCTGCGAGACCTCTGCGAGCGGTCGGGCAGAAACGCCTTGCTTGGCGTCTGCCGAGCGCATTATGCAGGCGTCTTGACGGGAGCTGGTGAATGGCAGCGAGCCGAGGCCGAGCTCGAGCGTGCGGCTGAGCTGCTCGACAGGCACGCTCCGGGTCTGGCGCCCGAGCGGGTGTTGCGTCTCGCCGAGCTTCGCCGCCGACAGGGCCGCGCGGAGGAGGCGAAGCGGCTCTACGGGGAGATCGAGTTTCATCCCCACGGTCTGATCGGCCTCGCTGCGGTCGCGCTCGACGATGATGATGCCCTTGCCGCGGCCGACCTG
>DATMJM010000465.1:0-2573 GCA_035553935.1 Solirubrobacteraceae bacterium | reverse complement strand
GTTCAAGGAGATGCGCAGGTTCGACAAGCGCGTCCGGGAGCTGCTCGGCGACGACAAGCCCGACATCATCTTCGAGCACGTCGGCAAGGCGACGTTCCCGACGAGCGTCTACGTCGTCAGGCCCTTCGGCAAGATCGTGATCTGCGGCGCGACGTCGGGCTACCAGCTCGACTTCGACGTGCGCTACCTGTGGATGCGCCAGAAGCAGATCATCGGCTCGCACTTCGCCAACGCCTTCCAGGCGACGAAGGCCAACGACCTCATCCGCGAGTCGAAGATCCGCCCCGTCCTGTGGCGCACGATGCCGTTCGAGGGCGTCGCCGAGGCGCACCAGCTCATGTACGAGAACAAGCACTCCGGCAAGATCGCGATCCTCGTGGGCGCCACCGAGACCGGCCAGGGCAAGACGGCCGAGGGCCTCGGGGCGATCATGGCGGAGATCGGCTGATGCCCGGCGGCGTCGTTCACCTCCAGTGGTACGCGACCGGCTTCCGCGGCGACGACCTCGAGGCCGCGCTGCAAGAGATCGTCCCGATGTCGACGCGGTTCGGGGCCACGCGCTACCTCGTCTTCCGCCAGCGTGAGGACCGCTACAGGTTCCTGATGTCGATCGAGTGGCGCGACAAGGCGGACTGGGACCGGTTCTGGTTCTCGCCGGAGTTCACGGAGATGCGGGCCGCCTGCACCGGCTGGTATCAGGTCCCGCTGCTGTACACCTGGGCCGACCTCGTCAGCCAGGGGGAGCTGCGTGAGCCTGCTGCGGTGGGCGAACGGCAGCAGTGACGGGCGCCGCCCGGATCGCGTAGCGCGACGGCTGCCAGCGGACGGCGGGGTTGTCGATCCGCTCTAGGCGCTCCACCAGCCGCAGCCACTGGCGCGGGCGCAGCCCGAGCGCGTGCACGCCGCGCCCTTTCGCGGCGCCGCCCTGCGGGCGGAAGCCGACGTGGATGTGATCGGCGTGGTCGCCCATCGCCAGCGTGTTGGCGGCGTTGGGGTACTGCATGAGGCTGATGATCTGCGCGGGCGCCATCGCGCCCTGCAGCGTCAGCAGCCGCCGGATCGTCGTGTCCGTGATCGACCCCGGACCCTGGTTGCCGAGGACCGGCGTGCCGTTGATCTTCGACACGTCGACCGCGTTGCCCGACGTGTGCTGTGAGACGTTGCCCGACGCGGTGTGCGTGCTGTGCCCGCAGCGCAGCGACGTGATGGTCGGCCGCAGCCCACCGGCGGAGAGGAACGCGAGCGTCGCGAGCACGCGGCGGTCGACGACGCCCGCCGCGATGTCGCGCCGGCCGCAGCCGTACAGCTCGATCCGCCGGTCGGCGAGCACGCGCCGTGCGAGCGTGTCCTTGCTCATGAGCAGGATCTGCCCGATCGACCCGCCCGACAGCGCGGCCGCGCCCCGTGCGCGGAAGATCGCGGTCGACTCGAGCAGACGCCAACCCTCGAGGAAGGGTGCAGGGTCGAGCCGCGGCACGTCGGTGCCCGGCGGGCGGAGCTCGAACAGCACGTGCGGCGCGCCGGGGATGTCGGTCTCGCCGATACGGCCGAGGATCGTGCCGGCGATGACGCGGCGGCCGGGATACAGGCGCTTGAGCTCGAGCTGGTCGCGCCCGAGGCCGACGTCGCCGGCGAAGTACGAGCGCAGGCTCGCTGCCGCCGGCAGCGCGAACGCCGCGTCGAGGATCTGGCGGCGCCCGCCCGACGACAGCGCGCGCGAGCGGGCCGGGTTGGCGAACAGGCGCTCCTTGCCGACGGTGGCGGCGGGCGCGATCGGCGCGGCGGGCGTCGGCGGCCCTGCCGGCGCAGGTCCGGATGCCGGCGCGGCGCGGCGGTTGGAGCCGGCGCTCGCGGGCTCGGTCGGCACCGGGTCGGGCAGCGGCGTCCGCAGCGGAGTCGTGACGGCGCTCGGATCGGGCACGGCCGCGCGCTCCTTGGCCACGAGGACGCTCCTGGCGGTCTTCGCGAGGTGCCCGTACGTGTACGTGTTGCCGTAGGCATCGCGCAGCATCACGAAGCGCCCGAGCCGCGGGCTCGTGCCGACGCGCACGATCTCTCCGTCCTGCACCGCGACGACCGGGGTGCCGGCAGCGGCGACGATCCTCACGCCGCGCCGCGCGCGCCCCGCGCTGCGAGCGTTGTAGTGCGCCCGGCCGGCGACGGGCGAGCGGCCCTGCGCGAGGCCGGTCAGCGAGCCGACGAGGTCCGACGGCAGCCCCGCGATGAAGCGCGCGCGCCGCAGCACGTCCTCGACGTACCAGTCGGCGTGGTTGTAGGCGAAGATCGCCCGGCGCAGGTCCGCATCGGCGCCCGCCGCCTTGAGATAGCGGGCGGCCGCGAAGATGGCGTCGACCGGGTTGTAGGGATCCTTGCGCCCATCCTCGTTGGCGTCGACGCCGTAGGCCTGCCAGCTCGACGGCATGAACTGCATCCAGCCCAGCGCGCCGGCGGACGAGACGTTGAGGTTGCGTCCGTAGTCCGTCTCGATCTCGTTGATCGCGGCGAGGACCTCCCAGGGAATGCCGTACTGGATCCCGGCAGCCTGGTAGATCGCCAGCAGGAACGGCGGGATC
>DATMJM010000464.1:0-6255 GCA_035553935.1 Solirubrobacteraceae bacterium | reverse complement strand
ACTCGACGGCGCGGAGGTCGTCGGCATCCTCTCGATGCGCGACATCGTGCGCTGCTGGATCGAGACGGGAGCTATCACCTCCAACCCCGCGAGCTCCAGGCAAAGTTCGATGGGTTCGATGGCCGCCATGTGACATCCTGTCGGATCGTACGTTTTGTCACAAGCTACAGGGGAGCTGACATGACAGGGACCGCCCGGCAGGTGCTCATCGTGGCCAACCGCACCGCAGCCACCGAGAAGCTGCTCGAGGCGGTCCGCGAGCGGGCGCAGGATGGGCGGGTCACGTTCCATCTCCTCGTTCCAGCCACGCCGCGAGGCCTTCACCGTGTCGTCGACCCGGAGGTCGCCGGCCGCGACGAGGCCACGGCGCAGCTCGAGCGCGAGCTCGAGCGCCTGCGGGAGGCGGTCGGCACGGACGTCACCGGCGAAGTCGGCGACGCGGACCCGATGGCGGCGATCTCGGACACGCTCCACGAGCGCGAGGTCGACGAGATCATCATCTCGACGCTGCCGCGCCGCCTCTCGCGCTGGATGCACCTCGACCTGCCCAGCAAGGTTCGCGGGCTCGGCAAGCCCGTGATGCACGTCGAGGGCGTCCGCGCGCCCGTGCCGGCGGAAGAGGCTGTCGCCGGCGCACGGGTGGCGTAGGCCGCGCCCGCCGCGACCGCGCGGTCGCCTACCTGCCGCGGGACTTCGCCGCCGGGCGCTCGCCTGTCTCGCCTAGCGCCTCGCGCGCCGCGGGGGAGCCCGCGAACGCCATGAACCGCTCGACGGCCGCCCGCCGCGGGCCGATGGTGGAGCACATCGCATACCAGCGCCGCGATGCGGGACGGTGGCGCACGGGAAGCGACGCGAGCAGGTGGTTGTCGAGCTCGAGCGCGACGGCCTGACGTGAGATGAACGCGACGCCGAGCCCGGCGCGCGCGGCCTGCTTGATCGCGCCATTGGAGCCGAGCGTCAGCGTCTGCGGCTCCAGGGCCGCCGCCGCCAGGAACTCCTCGTTGACGACGCGCGTCCCCGAGCCGGGCTCGCGCAGCAGCCAGACGCGGCGCTCGAGCTCGGCCGCGTCAACGGCGCCGCCGCCTGCGTGCGGATCGTCGGGCGCCGTGATGAGGACGAAGTCGTTGGGCAGGATCGCCGAGGCCTGGATGCGCGGATCGCGCGGCGGGCGGCCGCCGATGGCGACGTCCGCACGGTGGTCGAGCACGAGGTCGAGGACCTGCTCGCGGTTGCCGACGGCGAGCGTCAGGCCGATCGCGTCGTTGGTCTGTGCGAACGCCCGCATGAGCGGTGGGACGAAGGACTCGGCCGCGGTCGTCACCGCCGCGAGCCGCAGGCGGCGGTCGGCGAGGTGGGCGGCCTCGCGCGCCGCGCGCCGCCCCTCCTCGAGCAGCCCGATGACGTCGGCTGCGAACGGCGCGAACGCGGTGCCCGCAGCGGTCGGGCGGATGCCGCGGCCTTCGCGCTCGGTGACGGGCGTGCCGAGCTCGCGCGACAGCGCCGCCACCGCAGCAGAGACCGAGGGCTGTGTGACCACCAGCTCGTCGGCCGCGGCGGTCACCGAGCCGCCGCGCATCACCGCCAGGAAGCTGCGCAGCTGCGTCAGAGTTATAGACACCAGGCGCACCTTACTGGGCGAAGTGAAGGAATTGCCGCGCGGGTGGCGCCGCCGAACGCCGAAGGCGCGCCGGGGCGGGCCTCTGAGCGAAGCGGATGAAGGGACTCGAACCCTCGACCTTCTGCATGGCAAGCAGACGCTCTAGCCAACTGAGCTACATCCGCGAAGGCGGCGATTATAGCCCGCCCGCGGGTTGCTGGATCCTGCAACGGAGGCGGGGTGATTCACGCAGCCGATCGGCGCAAAGCGGCAGCCAAAGTTGGAGCTACGAACGATGTCAGACCGAAACGGCTCTGCGATCGTGGTCGGTGTTGACGGCCAGTCAATGGCCGGGGGCCAACGAAGGGGCAAACAGATGCTGGCAGTTGCAGCGATCGCATGCCTGTCGAGGATCGGCACGGACGGCATGGATCGCAAGAGCAGGGATGTTCGATGACCGTCGACCTCAGCGACAGCGAGGTGACGAGGGCGACGAGCTCGCCCACGGTCGTGGCGATCGCCGAGGACGAGCTCGCCGCGCGGCGCATCGAACTCGTCCTCGAGAACAGCGGGATGAGCGTCGAGGCGCGCGGCCTCGGCATCGGTGAGCTCGGGCACGGCGGCATCGCCGCCGCCGACGTCCTCGTGATCGTGTTCGGTCGCGGGATCACCGAGCGCGATCTGCAGATGCGCAGGCTGCGCAAGCGCCTGCCCGGGTCGCATCTCGTCGCGATCATGCCCGAGGACTCGCGCCGCGGCGTGCGCCGCGCGCTCGAGGCCGGCGCGGACGGTGTCGTGTTCGACACAAAGGTGGAGGCGACGCTGACGCCGACCGTGCGCGCCGTGCTCGCCGGGCAGACCGTCGTGCCGGCTGCGTCGCGCCACGACGTCGACCGGCCGACGCTCTCGGGACGCGAGAAGCAGGTCCTGAGCATGGTCGTCATGGGCATGAGCAACAAGGCGATCGCCGCGAAGCTGTTCCTCGCCGAGAGCACGGTCAAGTGCCATCTCTCCTCGGCGTTCTCGAAGCTCGGCGTGCGCTCGCGCAACGAGGCGGCCGACCTGATCCTCCACTCCGGCAGCGGCCTGGGCCTCGGCCTGATCGCCGCGCCAAACGCTCACGTGACCATGGAAGGAATCGAGCAATGACCATCACCGCCGCACATTCCGCAACGAGGGCAGGAGCATGAAGCGCCTGCTGATCGTTGCCGACCACTCGCTGGTCGCCCACTCCATCCGGCTGGCGCTCAAGCAGACCTCCGGCTTTCAGGTCGTCGGCGTCGTCGACGGCCGGCTGAGCGCGCAGGACCTGCTGCTGTCGCTGCAGCCCGACGTCGTCCTCGTCGACGACATGCACGACCCGCGCGCCGAGCGCGGCCGTGACGTCGACCATGCCCTCGTGCGCCTGCGCGAGGCTGCGGAGCACGTGCCGCAGGCACAGCTCCTGCTGCTGACCCAGCGCATGCACGAGAGCTGGATGAACGACGTCTTCGACGCCGGCGCACACGCCGTCCTGTCGAAGTCGATGCATCCGGTCAGCCTGGGGACCATGCTGCGCGAGGTCGTGCGCGGCAACGTCGTGCACCGCTTCGAGCGCCGGCCGCCGTCGGCGATGGTCGACTGCCCGCTGACGCTGCGCGAGAAGGAGATCCTCGCGCTGGTCGCCGAGGGCGCCACGAACGGCCAGATCGCCCGGATGCTCTGGGTCACGGAGCAGACGGTGAAGTTCCACCTCTCGAACACCTATCGCAAGCTCGGCGTGGCCAACCGCACCGAGGCGAGCCATTACGCACACCTCAACAACCTCGTCACGGCGGCTGAGGCAGTTGCCTGCTGAGCGTGGCACGGAAGCCTCACGTGATGTGAGACAGCTCCGCGAAGGCGTGCCGCGCGGAGTCCGCGCGACGCGTCGTACGTCACGGCCGGCGCTGGCGGACACCAGGTGGCCCGCAGCGGCAAAGGAGCGTCTGGTGGCGAAGCCGACCGTGGCGACCTCGCCCGAGATCGAGCGCAGGGTCGCGCGCGCGGTGACGCTCGCCAAGCAGGGCGATCGCGACGCCCTGCGCTTCCTCTACGTGCGCTACGCCGACAACGTCTACGGCTACGCGCGCGCGATCGTGCACGACCATTACGACGCCGAGGACGTCACGCAGCAGGTCTTCGCCAAGCTCATGACGGCGATCGTCAGGTACGAACCGCAAGGCGTCCCGTTCGTGGCGTGGCTGCTACGGGTTTCGCACAACATCGCGATCGACACCCTGCGCAGTCGTCGCACGGTGCCCGCCGAGCACATCTTCGGATCCGACGAGCGGGCGTGCGACGAATCGAGCGAGCGGGGCCGCTCACTGCACGCGGCATTCGCGGCACTTCCCGAGGATCAGCGCCAGGTCGTCGTCCTGCGTCACGTGCTCGGGCTCACGCCGGTCGAGATCGCCCACCATCTCGGTCGCACCCACAGCTCCGTCTACGGCCTGCACCACCGCGGCCGCCGCGCGGTCCGGGCCGAGCTCGAACGGCTGGAGTCAGTGCCGCTGACGGCGCCCAGCAGACTGGCGGCGGCGGCATAACGAGCACCTCGTCATCGATAACCGAGGGAGACACTCAGACATGAAGATCGGCATCATCGGACTGGGCTACGTAGGGCTGCCGCTCGCCGTCGCCTTCGCCGAGGCCGGCCACGACATCGTGGGCGTCGACAACGACAGTCGCCGTGCCAGCGGGGTGGCGGCGGGACGCAGCCATGTCGAGGACATCGCGGACGAGCGGCTGGCCGCGGTCGTCGGCCGCATCGAGACGACGACGCGCATGGCGCGTCTGGCGCGGGTCGACGCGATCATCATCTGCGTACCCACGCCGCTGACGGCCAACGGCGTCCCAGATCTGAGCGCGCTGATCGACGCCGTCAGCGGGGTGGCCGGCATTCTGCAGGCCGGCCAGCTCGTCGTCCTGGAGTCGACCACCTACCCCGGCACGACGCGCGATCGCGTGGCACCGATCCTCGGCGAGGCCGGGCTCGTCGTGGGCCGCGACTACAACCTCGCGTTCTCGCCCGAGCGCATCGACCCGGGTCGCACCGACTACACGCTGCGCACGACGCCAAAGGTCGTGGGCGGGGTCACCGCGGCTTGCGGCGACCGCACGGAGGCGCTGTACCGCGAAGTCTGCGATCACATCGTGCGCGTCTCCACGCCCGAGGCCGCGGAGCTCACCAAGCTGCTGGAGAACATCTTCCGCTCGGTGAACATCGCGCTCGTCAACGAGCTGTGGATGCTGGCCGACCGCATGGGGATCGACATCCACGAGGTCGTCGAGGCGGCCGACACCAAGCCCTATGGCTTCATGCGCTTCGATCCGGGCCCCGGCATGGGCGGTCACTGCCTGCCGGTCGATCCGTTCTACCTCACCTGGAAGGCCCGCGAGTACGGCCTGTCAACCGAGTTCATCGAGCTCGCAGGCAAGGTCAACCATCGCATGCCGGATTTCTGCGTCGACAAGATCCAGCGCACGCTCAACGATCTCGGCAAGCCGACACGGGGCGCTCGCGTGCTCGTCGTCGGCGTCGCCTACAAGCCCGGCGTCGGCGATGTCCGCGAGTCGCCGGCGCTGCGTATCCTCGCCAAGCTCGACGAACTCGGCGCCCGGCTCTCCTACCACGACCCGTACGTGCCGGAGCTTGCGCAGCTCGCTCTGCGCAACGCGCCGCTGGCGACCGCGGCCGAGTCGGCCGACGTCGCCGTGATCGTCACCGCGCATCCCGGCGTTCCGCACGAGGCGATCGCCGACATCGTCCCGACCGTCGATCTTCGCGCGGTGCTGCACAAGCCGCTGCGCGGATCCCGGGACGTCCAGCCCGATGCGACGCGTCGTGAGGCAGCATGGGCATGAGGCTGGGGGACCGACCTGATCCGGGAGGCCCGGCGGCGAGCCTCTTGAGGCACCAGTGACGCCGCCAGCCGCAACCGACGCGCTGCGCGGCCGGCCCTCGGACATCAGCACCGAGGAGAGGCGGCGATCAACGCGCGCCGAGGACAGCCTCGAGCGCCCTCGTGGTGGGGGGCTCGCACGAGGTCGCGTGCGTGCCCTGCTGCTTGCGGACGTGGTCGCGATCGCGCTGTCGCTGGCCGGAACGTACGTGCTCGCCGAGATGATCGGACCGCCCGCGATCATCGCTCCTCCCGGCCTCATCGCGCTGCTGGTCGCGATGGCGATCGTGGGGTGGATCTCGCTCTTCGCGATCTACGGCCTCTACGAGGGTGAGAGCCGCGCGATCGCGCCCAACTCGTTCGACGAGGTCGCGCGACTGTTCAGCGCGCTGATGGCGGGTTCGCTCGTCGGCCTGCTCGCCGGCCAGGGCGTCGACAAGTTCACCGACTACTTCATCTACTCGCCGCTCGAGGCCGTGTTCTTCCTCGTGCTGGCGGTGATGCTCGTGCCGCTCCTGCGCGGTGCCGTGCGGACGTGGCTCGTGCCGGCCGTGATCCGACCGCGGCGCACGCTCATCGTCGGAGCAGGGCCGCTGGGCCAGACGCTGCATCGCAAGATGCAGACGCACCCCGCCTACGGGCTGGAGGTGGTCGGCTTCGTCGACGACGACCTTGTCGCCGATGCCGGGGTCGTCGTCGACGAAGCCGACCACCTCCAGCCCGTAGGCGGGGTGC